>JBILLY010000347.1:0-5486 GCA_044375835.1 Opitutaceae bacterium | reverse complement strand
GTCGTCTCCACCGACGAATTCGGCGCCGTCTCCGAGGGCAACGTCACCGAGTTTCTCAAATACCTGCCCGGCCTCACCGTCGAGCAGGGCGGCGGCGACGGCCGCTACATCTCCATCGAGGGCGCGCCCACCGCCAACACCCCCATAACCTTCGGCGGCATCGGCCTGCCCGCGCCCGGCAACAATAGCACCAGCCGCGCGATCGAGGTAGGGTTCTTCAATCTCAACAACATTTCCCGCGTCGAGGTCTCCCATTCGCCCACGCCCGACTCGCCCGGCAAGTCCCTCGCCGGCTCCATCAATCTCGTCCCGCGCTCCTCCTTCGAGCGCGCGCGGCCCCTTTTCATCGGCAGCGTGTATCTGATGATGCGCGACGACTACCGCAGCCTCGGCAAGAGCGCCACGCTCTACCGCGATCCGCGCCGCAAGGTCTGGCCCGGCGCGGATTTCTCCTGGGTCGTGCCGGTGAACAAGCGCTTCGGCTTCTCGCTCTCCGCCGGCGCCTCGCGGCAATTTTCCAGCGGCGACCGCGCCACCAACGTCTGGCGCGGCAACTCCGCCGCCACCAACGGCACCGCCTTCCCCCACACCACGCCCGACCGCCCTTACCTGTCCCAGTTCAACATCCAGGATTCGCCCAAGGAAACCGAGCGCGACTCCCTCGGCCTCACCCTCGACTTCCGGCTCTCCGCCCGCGACCGCATCGCGCTCTCGTATCAATACTCCTCGTTCGACGGTTGGTATTCGAACCGCTTCATCGGCTTCATCCCCAACCAAATCGTCGCCGCCTCGATCTCGCCCCGCTCCGTGCAGGGGGTGGCCGGCGTCGGCCAGCTCAACCTCAGCAATCAGGGCAACCGCGTCCGCGAGAACCGCACCTTCATGCCCACCTTCACCTGGCGCCACGACGGCCCCCTCTGGAAATTCGATTTCGCCATCGGCCGCGCCAACGGCACCAACGCCATCCGCGACACCGAAAAAGACCGCTTCTTCGCCGTCCAGGCCCGCCGCACCGGCGTCACCATCGGCTTCGCCGACACCGGCTTCATCCGCCCCGGCGTCATCACCGTCACCGACGCCGCCACCGGCCGCCCGGTCGATCCCTACCGCCTGGAAAACTACGCGCTCAACACCTTCACCGCCTCCCCGCAATACGCCTCAGATCTCAACTTCACCGCCACCGCCAACGCCCGCCGCGATTTCCTCTGGCGCGTGCCCGTCACGCTCCGCACCGGCCTCGACTTCCGCCAGACGCAACGCGACATCCGCGCGTGGAACGCCGTCTACACCTACGTCGGCCGCGACGGCCGCCAGAACAACGTCAACGGCTCCGCCCTCCCGATCCTCGACGCGGTGTTCTCCGAACGCATCGCCCCCTTCGGTTTCCCGAAAATCCAGCACACCGACGCCATCGAGGCCTACGCCTTCTGGCGCGCGCGTCCGAACGAGTTCACCCTCGACGAAAACAACCTCTACCGCTCCGACGTCGCCGGCTCCAAATACGCCAAGGAGTCCGTCTCCGCCACCTACCTTCGCGGCGACGTCGCGCTGCTCAACCGCCGCCTCCTGCTCGTCGGCGGCGTGCGCGCCGAGCAGACCGACGTAGAGGCCCAGGGCCCCCTCACCGATCTCTCGCGCAACGTCCAGCGCGACGCCCAGGGCCGCCCGCTCCGCAACCCGGCCACCGGCGCCATCCTCCCCGTCACGACCAACGCCCTCGCCGCCTCGCGCCTCACCTACCTCGATCGCGGCGCGCGCAGCGAGAAACAATACCTCCGCTTCTTCCCCTCGCTCAACGCCACCTACCACCTCCGCGAGAATCTCCTCCTGCGCGCCGCCGTCTCGACGAGCATCGGCCCGCCGGACTTCAACCAATACGCCGGCGGCCTCACGCTCCCCAACACCGACAACCTGCCCGCCGCCAACAACCGCATCATCGTCAACAACGCCGCCGTCAAGCCCTGGACCGCCAACACCGTGAAGGTGCGCGCCGAGTATTACTTCGCCGGCGTCGGCCAGATCTCGCTCGGCGCGTATCGCCGGCATTTCCAAAATTTCTTCGGCGCCACAGTGTTTCCCGCCACCCCCGAATTCCTCGCCCTCTACGGCCTCGATCCCGACGAACTCGGCGCCTACGAGGTCAGCACCCAGCGCAACCTCACCGAGACTATCCGCACCGACGGCTTGGACCTCAGCTACCGGCAGGCGCTCACGTTTCTCCCGCACTGGGCCCGCGGCTTTCAGGTTTTCGCCAACGGCAGCATCAAGAAAAGCAATGCCGCGAAAGGCGAGCTCGCCGGTGTCGACTTCAGCGAGATCCCCCGCAACGCCGCCTGGGGCGTCAGCTTCACCCGCCCGCGCTACAACCTCCGCGTAAACTGGACGTGGCGCACCGACGAAGTGCAAGGCATCGTCACCGGCACGGGCATCGAGCCCGGCACCTTCAACTACACGCCGGGCTACACCAAGATCGACGTCCTCGGCGAATTCACGCTCTGGCGACGCTTCGCGCTCTTCGCAAATCTCCGCAACATCGGCGACGTCCCCGCCTCCGGCACCACCCGCGGCCCCAGCACCCCCGAACACGCCACCCAGCGCCTCCAGGAACGCTACGGTTCGCTCTGGACGATCGGCGTGAAAGGCACGTTCTAGTCCGCAAAGCCGCGACTCGCATCGCCGGCTCCGCGTCGATTGCGAAAACCACCATGAAACTGTCTCGTTTCGTCCTATTCTCGCTCGCGCTTGCCACGCTCCCGGCACACTCCGCGCAGCCCGCGCGCCCCAACATCGTCTACATCCTCGCCGATGACCTCGGCTACGGCGATCTCGGCTGCTACAACCCCGACTCGAAGATTGCCACACCGCACCTAGATCGGCTTGCGCGGGAGGGCACGCGTTTCACCGATGCCCATTCGCCGAGTTCGGTCTGCACACCCACGCGCTATGCGCTCCTCACCGGCCGCTACGCGTGGCGCACCCGGCTGCAGCGCAACGTAATCGGGCCCTGGGAGCGACCGCTGATCGCGCCGGACCGCCTCACGGTGGGTCGGCTCCTCCAGCAGCACGGCTACACGACCGCCTGCATCGGCAAGTGGCACCTCGGCCTGACCTACGCGACCACCGACGGTCAGCCGCCCGTGGGCGCAACCCGGAACGCCCCGGGCAACGTGGACTTCACCCGCCCCATCGCCGACGGTCCGATCGCCCGCGGCTTCGATCACTACTTCGGCACCAACGTGCCGAACCATGCCCCCTTCTGCTTCATCAACGACGACCGCACGGTCGGTCTCCCGTTGCCCGGGATTCCCGCCGCGCCGGGTGAAGCCGATTCCCCCGGCGCCCGCGTGCCGGGCTGGAAACTCGCGGACATATTGCCCGGACTCACGCGCCACGCCGCGCAGTGGATCGAGGAGTCCGCGAAGAGCAAAAAACCCTTCTTCCTCTATTTCTCGCTCACCTCCCCGCACTATCCCGTGGTGCCGTCGCCGGAGTTTGTCGGCAAGTCCAAGGCTGGCCGTTACGGCGACTTCGTTGAGCAGACCGACTGGAACATCGGTCAGGTGCTCGCCGTGCTCCAGCGCGTCGGCGTGGCGGACAACACGCTCGTCATCGTCACCAGCGACAACGGCCCTGAGATCACCGGCGAGGTAAATCCCGGCGCCTACGATCGCGTCACGCAGTCCGGCCATCGCAGCTCCGGCGCGTTGCGCGGGGCCAAACGCGACGCCTGGGAAGGCGGCCACCGCGTGCCCTTCATCGCGCGCTGGCCCGGCCGGATCAAAGCCGGCGCTGCGAGCGACGAGACGATGTGCCACGTGGATTTCATGGCCACCGTCGCGGCCCTCCTCGGCGCGAAACTGCCCGACCACGCCGCCGAGGACAGTGTGAACGTCCTGCCCTTCCTGCTAGGCGAAAAACGCCCCGCCCCCGCCCGCGAAGCCACCGTCCATCACAGCGCCCAGGGCAAATTCGCTCTCCGCCAGGGCGACTGGGTCTTCATCGACGCGCCCACCGGCGACGACAACGGCCCCCGCGGCGAACCCCGGTGGCTCAAGACCGAGCGCGGTTACGTCGCGCACGATCAACCCGGCGAACTCTTCAACCTCCGCGAAGACCCCGCCCAGCGTCACAACCGTTACGCCGAGCAACCGCAGCTCGTGGCCGAAATGAAAGCCCGGCTCGAAAAATACAAAACCGAGGGCCGCAGCACTCCCGGCGCCGCGCAGAAAAACGATGTGCCGATCCAGCCATTCGCCCCGCGCCCCGCCGCCGCCAAAGCCAAGGCCTCGCCCTGATCTCCGCCAACTCGCCCTTCCCCGTGAAGTCTCTTCGCCACCTCCCTGTTCTCGTCGCGGCCTTCGCGCTCCTCGCCGGCGTTGCCCCCGCCGCGGAGAAAAAGCCCAACGTCCTCTTCATCGCGCTCGACGATCTCAACGACTGGATCGGCTGCCTCGGCGGGCATCCGCAGGCGAAGACCCCCAACCTCGATCGGCTTGCCGCGAGCGGCGTGCTGTTCCGCAACGCCTACTGCGCCGGAGCCTCGTGCAATCCGTCGCGCACCGCCGTCTTCAGCGGCCTGCCGCCGCACCGCTCGGGGCTTTACCGCAACACCCAAAAAATGCGCGAAGTCCTGCCGCAGGCGGAGCTGCTCCCGCGCTATTTCTCTCGGCACGGCTACTCCGCCACCGGCTCCGGGAAGATGCTCCACTACGTCATCGATCCCCAGTCGTGGGACGACTACTTCCCGGACAAGGCGACGGACAATCCCTTCCCCCGCACGTTTCATCCGGCGCAGCGCCCGGTGAGCCTGCCCCGCGGCGGCCCGTGGCAGTATGTCGAGACCGACTGGGCCGCGCTCGACGTGACCGACGAGCAGTTCGGCGGCGACTGGCTCGTGGCAAAGTGGATCGGTGAACAACTCCAGCGTCCGCACGCGCAGCCGTTCTTCCTCGCCTGCGGCATCTACCGGCCGCACGAACCGTGGTTCGTGCCGAAGAAATATTTCGAGCCGTTTCCCCTGGAGACCATCCAGCCCGGGCCGGGCGTGAAGGAAGGCGACCTGGACGACGTGCCGCCCGCCGGCCAGCGGATCGCCCGCAACCGCTACTTCGCACACATCCAGGAGCACAAGCAGTGGAAGCAGGGTATCCAGGCCTACCTCGCCTCCATCTATTTCGCCGACGCGATGCTCGGCCGCGTGCTCGATGCGCTCGAGCGCTCGCCGCACCGCGACAACACCATCGTCGTGCTCTGGAGCGATCACGGCTGGCACCTCGGCGAGAAAGAGCACTGGCAAAAATTCACCGGCTGGCGCATCGGCACCCGCGTGCCGCTCATCGTCCGGGTTCCGAAGGGCGCGCCCGGCCTTCCCGCCGGCACCGCGGCCGGCGGCGTGTGCGATCGGCCCGTGAGCCTCGTGGATCTTTTCGGCACACTCACCGATCTTTGCGGGCTGCCGCCCAAGCCCGGCATCGCCAGCCGCAGCC
>JBILLY010000345.1:0-5492 GCA_044375835.1 Opitutaceae bacterium | reverse complement strand
CGTCCACATCCCAGCGCACGGGATCGCTGGTTTCGGCGACCCACCAATTGTGGTCGTCGCCCAGCCGGACCACACACCAATCGAGAGCGGAGATAGCTTTAGCCATGGAAATTCAGGTGGGAAATTTTTCGCAGCGTGCGAGCGGAGTTTCAAAAAACAAGCACAAAAGCAGCGCGTGTGCCGGAGAGATTTTACGAGGGAAAATCGCCGGGAAAAGCGTTGCACAATGGAGATTTGGATACGCCGAAACCTTGCCAAACGGGAAGTGGAATTTCACCGTTCCGCCACATGGCGAACCTCTATGAGACCTTTTTCCGGCCGGCGCTCTTCCGGCAGGATTCGGAGCGGGCGCACGAGCTCGGTGTCGACGCGATGGCGTGGTTGGCGCGGTTGGCGCCGCTGCGGCGGGCGCTGGAGTTCGTGGCCGAACGCGGCATGGCGGGAGCGCGGCCGGTCGAGGCGTTCGGGCTGAAATTCCCCAATGCGGTCGGGTTGGCGGCGGGATTCGACAAGAATGCGCGGGCGTGGCCGGCGGCGGCGGCGCTGGGTTTCGGCCACGTGGAGATCGGCACGGTCACGGCGCTGGCGCAGCCGGGCAACCCGCGGCCGCGGATGTTCCGTTATCCGGCGGAGGAGGCGGTGATCAACCGCATGGGGTTCAACAACGAGGGCGCGGAAGCGGTGGCGGCGCGGTTGGCGACCCAACCCGGGCCGGGCCGGCGGCGCATCCCGCTCGGGGTAAACCTCGGCAAATCGAAGGTGACGGAGATCGACCGGGCGACGGAGGACTACCTCGCGAGTTTCGCGCGGTTGGCGGACTTCGCGGACTACCTGGTGCTGAACGTCTCGAGTCCCAACACGCCCAATCTCCGCCAGCTGCAGGACGAGTCGAAACTGCGCGAGTTGCTCGCCGGCGTGACCGCGGCGAACCGCGCCCGCGCGGCCCTGCCGGGCAAGCGCCGGGTGCCGGTGTTGCTCAAGATCGCGCCCGACCTCTCCTGGGCGCAGATCGACGCGGTGCTCGCGGTGATCGCGGACCACGGGCTCGACGGCATCATCGCGACCAACACCACGCTCGCCCGCCCGGGGGTGTTTGCCGGGGTGAACGAGGCGGGCGGGCTGAGCGGGGCGCCGTTGACGCGCCGGTCGACCGAGATCGTCGGCTACATCGCGCGCGCGACGCACGGCCGGCTGCCGATCATCGGCGTGGGCGGGATCGTCGACACGGAGTCGGCGGCGGCGAAGCTGGATGCCGGGGCGACGCTCGTGCAGCTCTACTCGGGGATGGTGTATCGCGGGCCGTTTTTCGCCGCGGAAGTCGCGCGCGCCGTGGCGGATCGGCAGCGGCGGTAGGAAGTTTTTCTTCCGGCAATTTCAGGGCTGGACAAGGCCGGGGCCATCTCTCTTAGTCCGCCCTCCTTTCTTTGCAGACTGCTCGGGTGGTGGAATTGGTAGACACACATGTTTGAGGTGCATGTGCCGCGAGGCGTGCAGGTTCGAGTCCTGTCCCGAGCACCAAAGAAAACGACTGTCAGCGCCGGCGCCGCCGGCCCGGATGGCGCAAGCCGCGGTGACAGGTCCGACGAACAAAGCGCGCTGCGGCGCGCTTTTTTTGTTTTCGGCGCCGGGCAAACTCGCCGACAACACGGCCGTCGCACCGGGACAGCTGCCGTCCCCCTCCGGCGCGACGCCTCCGAAATCCCCATGCGCTACGCCATCTGCAACGAACTTTTCCAAGGTTGGGACCATCGCCGCGTCGTGGACTACGTCGCGGCGGCGGGCTACACCGGGCTCGAAATCGCGCCCTACACGCTGGCGGAGCACGTGGACGAGATCACGCCGGCGCGGCGGCGGGAGCTGCGGACGATCGCCGAGGACCGGGGGATCGCGATCACCGGGCTGCACTGGCTGCTGGTGAAGCCGCCGGGTCTGCACATCTGCCATCCCGATGCCGCGGTGCGCACGCGCACGGCCGACTACCTGCGGCGCTTGGTCGACCTGTGCGGCGACCTCGGCGGCGCGGTGATGGTCTTCGGGTCGCCGAACCAGCGGAAAATCGCGGCCGACCTGCCGCGGGCGGACGCGGTGGGTTGGGCGCGCGAGGTCTTCGCGAGCTGCGGGCCGTCGGCGGCGGCGCGCGGCGTGACGCTCTGCCTGGAGGCATTGCCGGAGGACCTGACCAATTTCCTCAACACCAACGCGGAGGTGCGCGAATCGGTGGCCGCGATCGGGCATCCGAACATCCAAATGATGATCGACGTGAAAAGCATGTGCGCGGAGTCGATCCCGGTGCCGGACAACATCCGCGCCTGCGCCGGCGTATTCCGCTACGTGCATGCCAACGACAGCAACCTCAAGGGCCCGGGCTTCGGGGCCGTCGACTATGCCCCGATCGCGGCGACGCTGAGGGAAGTCGGCTACGACGGGTGGATCTCGGTGGAGGTTTTCAACTACGACGAGGGCCCGGAGTTCATCGCGACCAAGAGCCTCGAGTATCTGCGGCGCGTGGTCGGCTGAGGTGGCGGACGGCAGTTGGGAGCCGAGCGCCGAGCGCCTGGCTGCGGGAGCGGAGGCGAAGGCGTGGCGGGAGGGGGCGAACGGGTTTCACGGGTGGGTCCCGCGCGACCGCGCCGACGCGCGGATGCGGGCGGGCGACCGGCGGCGACGCCGGTGTGCCGGAGGTCCGGCGCGGAGCGGGCGGGGCGGCGTTCCGCCGAGCGGCGCGGCGACGCCTGCGCTACATGAAGGGGGCGAAAAGCCGCGCGATGCCGTCGCGCAGTTTGACGTGGGGCAGACGCGCTTTGAGGTGGGCCGCGGTGAGCCGGTGCGCGGGCTGGCGGCGCTCGTGGAGGAGCGCGTCGAGCGTCCGGGCGAGTTCGCAGCCGTAGACCTCGACGTTGAACTCGAAATTCAGGCGCAGGCTGCGGGCGTCCCAATTGACCGAGCCGAACAGCACCCAGGCGCCGTCGACGACGAGCAGTTTCGTGTGGTCGAAGGGGCCGGGCGTGAGCCAGACCCGGCAGCCGCGCTCCAGCACCTGCCACATCTGGCCCATCGCCGCCCAGTGGACGTGGGGCAGGTCGCTGTGCTGCGGGAGATAGATGTCCACCTCGACGCCGCGGAGCGCCGCGGCGCTGAGCGCGGAGATGAGCGCGTTGTCGGGGACGAAATACGGGGTCCAGACGCGGATCGAGGTCTGCGCGGCATTGATCGCGCCGAGCAAGGTCCAGCGCAGGCGTTCGATGGACTCGTCCGGTCCGGCCTCGATGCCGCGGGCGAGGAGATCGCCGGCGGGCGGCGGGCGGGGAAACCACGCCGGGCCGTGCAGCGACTCGCCGACGGTGAATTTCCAGTCGTCGGCGAAGACCTCGGCGAGGTGCGAGACCACGGGGCCGCGCAGGCGGAAATGGAGGTCGCGCGAGGCGGCGTCGGGTCGGTCGGGGTGCCAGTAGCGGCGGTCGATGTTGAGGCCGCCGGTGAAGCCGACGGTGCCGTCGACGACGAGCAGCTTGCGGTGGTTGCGGAGGTGGATGGCGTTGAGGCGCGCGGGGACGAAGGGCGGGTTGAACACGCCGACGGTCACGCCGGCGGCGCGCAGGGGGCCGACGGCGACGGAGCGGGAGAAGCGGGCGTCGACGTCGTCGATCAGCACGCGCACGGCGACGCCGCGGGCGCAGGCGCGGCCGAGGGCGGAGACGAAGTCGGCGCCGATGCCGTCGCCGTCGAAGATGTAGGAGGCCAGGCCGACGGACGTCCTGGCGCCGTCGATGGCCGCGAGCATCGCGGGGAAGGCGGCGCGGCCGTCGAGCAGCGGCTCGATGGCGTTGCCGGCGACGAGCGGGCGCGGGGCGAGGGCGTCGACGAGGCGGACGAGCGGCGCGAGGTGGCCGGCGCCGCAGGCGGCGAGTTCGGCCGCGGCGGCGGGCGCGGCGGACGCGGCGCGGTGGCGCGTGAGTTTGCGGCGGAGGGCTTTGGCCCGGCGGCGCACGCGGTTGATGCCGAGGAGCAGGTAGAGGAGCGTGCCCGCGGCGGGGAGTATCCAGATGACGAACACCCAGAGCGTGGCGGCGCGCGACTCGCGTTTGTAGATGACGGCGTGGGCGCTGGCGGCGAGGGCGAGCGAGAGCACGACGCCGGCGACCCACGCGTCGAACACCGAGAAATCGGCGAACGGCGGCGGGGCGAGGACGGCGAGCGGTGGCATCCGGAAAGCGATGCGGCCGACGTTGCGGGCCGGCGGGCGCGGCGGCGAGATTTCCCGTTGACCGTGCCGGCGGCGGCGCGATTCATACCCGCCATGGTGCCGAGCGTGCTCATCGTCGACGACGAGAAACACACCCGCGAGGGGCTGCAACAGGCCCTCGCGGAGGACTACGACGTGACGGTGGCGGCCAACGCGGACGAGGCCTTCAACCTGCTCGACGCGCAGCCCTTCGACGTCGTGCTGACGGACCTGCGCATGCCGGGCAAATCGGGCCTCAAGGTCATCGACAAGGCGCTCGCCCTGCCGCACCGGCCGGCCGTGCTGATGATGACGGCATACGGCAACATCGAGACGGCGGTGGAGGCGATGAAGCGCGGGGCGGTGGATTTTCTCACCAAGCCGGTGAACATCGAGCGGCTCGAGGTGCTGATCCAGCGCGCGCTGAAGACCAAGACACTCGAAGTCCAGGTGGAGCAGTTGCACGAGCGGCTCGACGAGAAATTCAAGCTCGAGGGCATCGTCGGCGCCTCGGCGCCGCTGAAGGCGGTGATCGACAAAATGAAACTGGTGGCGCCGTCGCGGGCCACGATCTTGATCGAGGGCGAGTCGGGCACCGGCAAGGAACTCATCGCGCAGGCCGTGCACCAGGCCAGCCCGCGGTCGCGGGGCCCGTTCGTGGCGGTGCACTGCGCGGCGCTCTCGGAGAATCTGCTCGAGAGCGAACTCTTCGGCCATGAGCGCGGGTCGTTCACGGGCGCGACGGAGCGCCGCGTGGGGCGGTTCGAATCGGCCGACGGCGGCACGCTGTTTCTGGACGAAATCGGCGAGATCTCGGCGTCGACGCAGGTGAAGCTGCTGCGCTTTCTCGAGACCAAGGCGATCGAGCGCGTCGGCGGCTCGAAGCCGATCGACCTCGACGTGCGCCTCGTGGCGGCGACGAACCGCAATCTCGAACGGATGGTGCGCGAGGGGAAGTTTCGCGAGGATCTGTTTTTCCGGCTCAACGTCGTGCGCCTCACGATGCCGCCGCTGCGCGATCGGCCGGACGACATCCCGGTGCTGTTGGCCCATTTCATCCGGCTTTTCTCCGAGGAGAACGGCGTGCCGCCGCTCACGCTCGAGGCGGGCGCGCTGCGCACGCTGCAGACCTATCCGTGGCCGGGAAACATCCGCGAACTGCGGAATTTCTGCGAAAACGCGGTCGTGCTGCGCCGCGGCGGCAGTTTCACCGAATACGATCTGGAGCCGAAGTTCCGCGGCACCGTGGCGGGCTGGACGCCGGTGGGCG
>JBILLY010000344.1:0-5501 GCA_044375835.1 Opitutaceae bacterium | reverse complement strand
CATGCGGTGTTGCCCGAGAGGCGCGGGGTCCAGGTGCGGCCGTTGTCTGAGGAGGAGAGAATCGCACCGCCGTCGCCGCAGGCGACGAGGGTGTCGCCGTTGGCGGCGATGCTCCAGAGCATGCCGACGTCGGCCTTGCCGGGATGGCGGACGGCAAAGGTGGTGGTGGCCGGCGCGGCGACGGTGAGCGTGGCGGGTGCGGAGGTGACGGAGCCGGAGCTGTTGGTGAGGGTGACGGTGAAGGCGGCGTCGGCGCCGGGCGCGAGGTTGGAGACGGTGAGCGTGGACTGGGTGGCGCCGGGGATCGGCGTGCCGTTGCGGTGCCACTGGTAGGTGAGGCCGGCGCCGGTGGCGGTGACGGAGAACGTGGCGGAGCCGCCGGCGACGACGGTCTGGCTGGCGGGCGGGGTGGCGACGGCGAGGACGGGGGTGAGTTGCCAGTTGAGGACGACGTTGCCGCGGGCGCTGCCGGTGGCGCCGCCGACGGCGAAGTAGTAGGTGGTGTTGGCGACGGCGGCGAAGCTGACGAGGCTGGTGCGGCCGCCGCCGCGGTCGTCGTCCTGGGTGAGGCGGGTGAGGTTGGCGACGGTGGCGGCGGCGGGGCCGGTGTAGACGGCGAGGACGGTATCGAAATCGGAGCCGACGGTGTCGATGGCAGCGAGACCGCCGGCGGTGGGCGTCCAGCGATACCAGACGGAGGAGGCGGTGCCGGTGAGATTCCAGTGGGCGGGTTCGGAGGGTTCGCCGGAGGCGTTGACGTTGGTGCCGGTGAGGCGGCCGGAGAGGCCGTTCATGGCGGCGGCGGCGGCGAAAAGGTCGTTGGCGGGAGGGACGAGGACGGTGAGGGTGCCGGCGGTCGCGGTGGCGGCGGACTGGCCGTTGTCGATGCGGACCGTGTAGGCGCCGGCGTCGCTGCTCTGGATGTTGTCGAGGCGGAGCGTGGTGTCGGTCGCGCCGAGGAGCGGGCGGCCGTCGCGGAACCACTGCACGACGGGACTGAAGTTGGAAACGTAGCCGACGGAGAAGGTGACGCTGGAGCCGACGGAGGCGGAGCGGTTGGCGCCGGCGAAGTAGACGTAGGGCGTGGGGGAAATTTGCCAGCTGAAGGAGAAGTTACCGACGGCGTAGCTCTGCGTGCCGGCGGCGATCCAGTAGGTGGTGCCGGCCTGGACGTTGACGATGCGGCGCTCGAGGGAGCCGGAGACGGTGGTGACTTCGTCGGGCGTGAGGCGCGCGAGGTCGCCCAAGGCGGTGCCGGTGTAGAGGCGGCAGGTCCAGCCGGAGGTCACATCGAGGGTCGCGGTGCCGGTCTGCGTGGGCGTCCAGCGATACCAGAGCGAGGCGGTGGGCGGGAGCGGGTTGCGCGGTTCGCCGGGTTCGTTGGTGGCGCCGTCGTTGCTGGCGGCGACGGTGCCGGAGTTGCCGGAGAGCGGCAGGGCGCCGGCGAAGTCGTCGTTGGGCAAGATGCGCCAGGAGAGCGTGAGGTTGCCGCGGGCGGTGCCGTTGGAGCCGAGGGCAAGGTAGTAGGTGGTGCCGCCGACGGCGCGGAAGGAGAGTCGCGAACCGCTGGTGCTGGCGGCGCGCGTGAGATCGGCCAGCGCGGTGCCGGTCCAGGCGACCTGGGCGGTGGAGAAGTTGGCGGAGATCGAGAAAACGGCGGTGCCGGTCTCGGGGGCGGTCCACTTATACCAGATGGAAGAGGTGGCGGCGGAGGGGACGTGATGCGTGGGTTCATCGGTCTCGCCGGTGGCGCCGTTGTTGGAGCCGGAGGCGGAGCCGGTGGCGCCGGTGAGGGCGACGGCGTTGGCGAAATCGTCGTTGGGCACGGCGGCGACGATGGCGAGGGCGGCGCCGGTGCCGGCGAGGGATCCGAGCGGGTTGGTGGCGGTGACGGTGTAGGTGCCGACGGCGAGGCTGGAGACGGCTGCGAGCGTGAGCGTGGCGTTGGTCGCGCCGGCGATCGGCGTGCCGTCTTTCTGCCATTGGTAAGTGAGCGGGGCGGCACCGGTGGCGGTGACGGTGAGGCGGGCGGTCGAGCCGATGCCGAGCGTCATGGCCTGCGGTTGGACGGTGATGGCGAGTTGGCCGGAGGAAACGCCGAGGCGGGTGGAGCCGGCGTCGGCGAGGTAGAGATCGCCCCCGTTCGTGAGGGTGAGCGCGCGCGGGCCGTAGAAACGCGCGGAGGCACCGACACCGGAGGCTTCGCCGGAAACACCGGCGAGACCGCCGAGAGTGGTGACGACCCCGGCGGCGGTGACGCGACGGATCGCGTAGTTGCTCGCATCGGCGACAAAGAGATTGCCGGCGTTGTCGACCGCGACGCCCTGCGGGTAGAACAAGCGGGCGAGGGGGCCGGCGGCGTCGACGCGGCCGTGGCTGCCGGCGAGGCCGGCGACGGTGGAAACGACGCCGGCGGGCGTGATGCGGCGGACGGTGTGGTTGGCGTAGTCGGCGACGAAGATGTTGCCGGCGGAATCGACGGCGAGGCCGGCGGGCGTGGAGAAACGTGCGGCGGCGCCGGTGGCATCGACGGAGCCGCCGACGCCGGCGGTGCCGGCCACGGTGGTGACTTCGCCGGCGGGCGTGATCTTGCGGATGGTGTGGTTGCCGGTGTCGGCGACGTAGACGGTGCCGGTGGCATCGACGGCAACGGCGCGGGGGGCGTTGAAGCGGGCGGCGGCGCCGGAGCCGTCGGTGCGGCCGACGTTTTGCGCGAGTCCGGCCAAGGTGGAGACGACACCGGCGGGAGAGATTTTGCGGACGGTGTGGTTGCCGGTGTCGGCGACGTAGAGGTTGCCGGCGGAGTCGAGCGCGAGGCCCTGCGGGGTGTTGAAGCGGGCGACGGAGCCGGCGCCGTCGGAGGAACCGCTGCTGTAGGCGACGCCGTAGCGCGCGAGTTCGGCGCCGGTGGGGGAGGTTTTGACGATGTAGGCGGAGTAGAGGCTGGACGTGTAGATCGCGCCGGTGGGATCGACGGCGATGCCGCCGGAGTTGTAGAGCGCGCCGGGAATGGTGGAGAACGTGTAAGTCTGCGCGCGGAGGGCGGGCGCGAGGACGGCGAGGCCGAGGCCGAGCAGGGCGGAGCGGAGTTTCATGCAGAAAGTCGAGAGCGAGAGGCTGGAGCTGAGAGCTTGAGCGCAGAGCCGAGCGCCCAGACGGGGCAGCGGAAGAAGGCGGGGTGGCCAACCGGGGCGCGGAAATGAAAACAGCGCGACCCGGAAGGGTCGCGCTGCGTTAGCGTCGGACGGTTGGAAAGAAGGTCAGCGGCCGGCGCCGACGGGGGGCGACTCGGACCCGGCCCGGAGATCTTCGCGGGCGAACGGGAAGCGGAAACCGGTCTCGGGTTCGCCCGGCCACGAGCGGCGCTCGAATTTTTCGAGGAACTCGAGCATCCGTTGGCGCCGGCGCTCACGGCTGAAGAAGGTGGCGACGCTGTAGCGGTCAGAAAGGTGGGTTTGCATGGTGCCACTCGCGTTTGCACGGGTCGTGCCAAGGGCGGTTGGTGATGTTTAAGCGCTGGAATGCAGTGGGTTGAGAGTTGATGAGGCGCGCTGCGCAACCGCGGGAGCTGGGGAAAATTTCCCATCGGAGTGCGTAGGTTGTGCAGCCCGGCCCATTGTGGCCGAGGGCGAATGCGGCGCGGGCCGAGTCAGGACAGTGACGTCGACTGCGGCGGGAGCGGAGCGAGGACGTGGGCGTCGAGTTGGCGGATCGAGGCGGTGGCGGCACCGACTTCCCAGGCGGGCACTTGGTCGGACGGATGGTGGTGCGCCGGGGGCGCGGTGACTTTGCGGGCGATGAAGGCCTGCACGTCGGCGAGGGTTCGGAGGTGCGTGAGTTCCTCGTTGTTGACGCTGATGCCGAGGACTTCCTCGGCGAGCATGACGACCTCCATCATCGCGAGGGAGTCGAGGCCGAGGTCCTCGCGGAGGCGGAGAGGGCCGGAGGGCGACGCGAGTTTGGCGCGGAGATCGCGCTCGGTGAAGCGCTCGATCACGCCGTGGACGACGACGGCGAGGGCCGCGGGGTCGGCGGAGGCGCGGAATTTGCACGCGGCGTAGTAGGTGGCCGGCGAGCAGCGCTTGAGGGCTTCGCGGAGGACGGGGTCGTCGGCCGGGGCGGGCGCGGAATCGAGGGCGGGGGAGTGGCTCACGGGTCGGGGTGGTTTTGGCAAAGGTGACAAGGCGGCGGGATGAATCCGCTATCGGGATACGGGGAAAAATCGGGGGCGAACGCGGTGGAGCAAGGGAGCGGCGGGAGCGAAGGGACTGGGTTGGGGAATATTGCGCAGGTGCGGGGCGAGCGGGACGTGGAGTGCCTCGCGGCCGGGACGGCGGGGCGGGCGGGAAAAGCAGGAAGAGGGCCGGTGGAACACCAAGCGAGGAGCGCAGCAGGTGGAGAAACGCGGGCGAGGCGGCGAGCGGGTGCCACCTGATATTGTTGTCAGGAGCGGCCGGGGCGGCGGGGCGCGGGCCGGCGACGGCGGGTTGAGCGACGGGCGGCTTCGGGAAAGGCGGCGGGCGGGCCAGGGCGAGCCGCGGCGGAATGATCGGATGCGGCGAGCAGCGATGGCTGGGGGAAGGGGCGGGTCGGAGGCCCGGCCTGCGGGGTGGCGCGGACGGGTCGACGAGGCGCGAGCGCGGAGCGCGGGGCGCGGGTCAGAAGGTCGTCGTCAGCGAGAGGGAGTAGACGCGGCGGCGCCAGTCGCCGTAGGCCTGCACGCCGGCGCCGGAGGGATCGTTGACGTATTTGGGAAAGTCCCAGCCGAAGAGGTTGTTCACGCGGAGCTGGGCGCGGAGGGCGCTGGGCGCCCAGGTGAACCAGCGCGCGAGGTCGCACTGGGCGAAGGCATCGAATTGCCAGAACGGTTTGATGTGGTCGGAGCCCTGGGTGAAGCGTTCGTAGAGCGGGAGCGTGCGGGCGTGGAAGTAGTGGCCGTCGAAACCGAAGCCGTAGTCGCGGTTGGACCAGCCGCCGCCGAATTTGGCTCGGAACTTGAGGAGACCGGGCGCGACGCCGTCGGGCGCGCGGAGTTCGTCGACGACGGGGGAATTGGGGAAGACCTGGCGGCGGTAGCGCTCGAAGAAGAGACCGCGGGCGTAGAAATCGAGGGTGCCGCCGAAGCACTCGGTCCAGGCGTAGTCTACGGAAGTGCTCCAGTTTTGGGAGCGGCGCCAGGAGAGGTTGGTGGTGCCGGTGGTGACGGCGAGGACGCGGCCGACGGTGTCGTCGCCGGCGGACGGGGCGCGGAAGACGCGATCGGGCAGGACATCCTCGAGGTTGAGCACGGTCTGGAGCTCGAGCGTGATGAGTTCGTTGACCTTGCGGGTGTCGACGAAGTCGAGGGCGGCGCGGACGCGGTGGGTGCGGCCGGTCTGGAAAACGATGCCGGCGGTCTGGGTGACGGCGCCTTCCGCGCGGAGGTTGGGATCGATGATTTCGTTTTCGACGGCGCGGTAGTATTCGTTGCGCTTCGGGTCGTAGAGGCTGCGGGTATCGAG
>JBILLY010000342.1:0-5510 GCA_044375835.1 Opitutaceae bacterium | reverse complement strand
GCTGGGGCGCACGGTCCGATCAATCGGAATGGCCGGCGTTTTGGCAACGCCAAGCTTGCGCCCCCCCGCCGCGGTCGGCCCGCCCGCGCGGAGGGCGCGCACATTTTCCGTGCGCTCGCGGGAGGGCTGCGCCAATCCCTTGCGTCCGTTTTCGTCCCTCCGCGTCCGTGTCCGAACTCGCCCATCTCCTCCGCATCACTTTCGGCTACTCGTCGTTCCGCCCGCTGCAGCGGGAGATCTGCGAGGCGGCGCTGGCCGGGCGGGATGTGTTCGCGCTGTTGCCGACCGGCGGCGGCAAGTCGCTCTGCTTCCAGCTCCCGGCCCTGGTGCGCGACGGCCTGACCGTGGTGGTCTCGCCCCTCATCGCGCTGATGAAGGACCAGGTCGACCAGCTGCAGGCGAGCGGCGTGGCGGCGACGTTTCTCAATTCCACGCTCGACGCCGACGAAGCCCGCTCGCGCCTGCGCGGGCTGCACCGCGGCGAGTTCCGCCTGCTCTACGCGGCGCCGGAGCGGCTGATGCTCGAAGGCTGGCAGGAGAACCTGAAAAACTGGAACGTGACCGCCCTCGCGATCGACGAGGCGCACTGCGTCTCGGAGTGGGGCCACGACTTTCGGCCGGAATACCGCCAGCTCGCCAAGCTCCGCGCGGCGTTGCCCGGCGTGCCGGTGATGGCGCTGACCGCCACGGCGACGACGCGCGTGCGCGACGACATCGTGAAACACCTCCAGCTGCGCGAGCCGGAGATCTTCGTCGCGAGCTTCAACCGCCCCAACCTCACCTACCGCGTGGTGCCGAAGGACCAGCCGCTGAAGCAGATCATCGACTTCGTGCGTAAGCGGGAGGGCGAGAGCGGCATCATCTACTGCGCGAGCCGGGCGACGGCGGAGCGCACGGCGGAATCGCTCGCGGGCCGCGGCTTCTCGGCGCGGCCGTATCACGCCGGGCTGGACGCCGCGGAGCGGGCCCGCAACCAGGAGGCGTTTCTGCGCGACGACACGCGCATCATCTGCGCGACGATCGCCTTCGGCATGGGCATCAACAAGCCCAACGTCCGCTGGGTGATCCACCACGACCTGCCGAAAAACGTCGAGGGCTACTACCAGGAGACCGGACGCGCCGGGCGCGACGGCCTGCCGGGCGACTGCCTGCTGCTCTTCAGCGCGGGCGACATCGCGAAGCAGACGCATTTCCTCGACGAGATCACCGACGAAAAGGAACAGCAGATCGCGCGCGCGCAGCTCCGGCAGATCGTGCACTACGCCGAAAGCGCGGGCTGCCGGCGCAGCGAGTTGCTGGAGTATTTCGGCGAGAAATTCCCGCTCGATAACTGCGGCGCCTGCGACAACTGCCTGGAGCCGCGCGAGACCTACGACGGCACCGTCGTCGCGCAGAAATTTCTCAGCTGCATCTACCGCATCGCGCAGAACAGCCGCTTCAGCGTCGGCCTCAACCACCTGATCGAGGTGCTGACCGGGGCCGACACGGAGAAAATCCGCCGCTGGGGCCACGACCGGCTGACGACCTACGGCATCGGCGGCGAGCTGTCGCGGTCGCAGTGGGCCTCCGTCGGCCGCGAGTTGATGCGGCTCGGCTACGTGACGGTGGCGGAGGGCGAATTCGCCACGCTCGAACTCACGGAGGAAGGCATGGCGGTGCTGCGCGCCCGCACGCCGATCACGCTGACGAAGCCGATGGACCTGCCGAAATCGCGGCGCGTGACGACCCGCCGCGAAGGCGACGTGGCCTGCGACGAGATCCTGTTCGCGCGGCTGCGGGCGCTGCGCAAAGAACTCGCGGACGAGCGCCGGGTGCCGGCCTACATCATCTTCGGCGACACGACGCTGCGGGCGATGGCGCGGCACTACCCGGACACGCCGGACCGGATGGAAGGCATCCCCGGCATGGGCGAAAAGAAGCGCGCCGAGTTCGCCGAAGTATTCGCGGACGAGATCGCGGACTACCTGAAGACGAACTCGCGCATGGCGTTCGACTAGCGGGTTTCGACGCGACGCCTGTCACCCCGGAAAAAGGCAAACCTCCGCGTCGCCCCCGCCCCTACCGATGTCCACCCGCGCCCTGCTCCTGATCCTCGGCGCGTTGACCGCGGCCCAGCTTTCCGGCCAGGCGCCCGGTATCGTCGACCCGGCGTTTCGGCCGGCGCTCAACGGGCTGCCACCCGACACCGTGCTCCCGCTGCCCGACGGACGCCTCTACCTGGCCGGGAGCAAGCTGGGCGGGACGGTCGACGGCCGCCCGCTGCGGAATATCACCCGCCTGAACCGCGACGGCTCGATCGATCCGGCCTTCCACCTCGCGGCCGGGCTGGAAATCACGACCCTGGTCGACAATCCCCTGAATCGGCCGCCGTTGGGAACACTTCTCCGGGCCGATGCCCGCGTGACCCTCGTGGCCCAACCGGACGGGAAACTGGTGCTCTTTACCCGCGCGTCGGTTCCCGGGGTGCGATCGTTCCCGTCGAACGCCTTTCCGCTGGCACGGATCAATCATGACGGCTCGCCCGATCCCTCGTTCAAGCCGGCGCCGACGTTTCTAGCCAGCGCGACCACGCCGTTGTGCCTGGCCGACGGTCGCTGGCTGATCGTCACGCCGGGCATCGATGCGGAGTTCAGGCGCACCCTGACGCTGGCGCGTTTCACCCCGGACGGAGCAACCGACCCGACCTACGCCGACACGATCCTCCGGCCGCCGGGAGCCCCGACCGCGTTCGGCGGCCCCGGCGGCGATCCCTACCGCGAGGTCCTCGTCCATACCGTCGATCACGCGGGCCGCATCTACGTCGCCGCCTTCCACAGCTATACGATCTACAATCGCGGTTTCACCGCTCCGAGTTTCACGCCCGGCGGCCGCAACCCGCGCACGACGATCTTCCGTCTGAACCCGGACGGGACGCCCGACGCGACCTTCGCCCCGCAAACGGTCGATGAAGTCATGGCCCTGCGTGCCACCGACCAAGGGCTGCTCTGCCAACTGAACACATGGACGGCCGGGCCGGGAATTTCCTTCGGCACGCTCGGCGACGTCCGCGGCATGATCGGCGGCACCACGACGGTGATCCGAATCAAGCCCAGCGGTGAGATCGACGCCGCGTTCCGGCCGCCGTCGTGGACGACGTTCGGCGCGCACCTCAATCAAATCGCCGCCGCGCCCGATGGCTCGATACTCGCGCTTTTCTTCGGGCAGAAGGGACACCGCGGCGTGGTGCGCTTCGACCCCACCGGAGCCTACGACCCCGACTTCCACGCCGAACTGGGCGAAACCACCGCACTCGTCACCGAGTTGTTCCCGCTGCCCGACGGCGACGTGCTGGCGTTCGGCTCGTTCAGCGCCGTCGGGGGCATCGACCGCCCGTATCTGGCGCGGCTGCGGCTCGGCACCCGGGCAACCACGACCTATCTTGCCAACCTGGCGGTCCGCGCCCGCGCGGGCACGGGTCCGGAAACGCTGACCGCCGGCTACATCACCGCGGGGGGCGACGCGTCCGTGCTCGCGCGTGCCGCGGGTCCGGCCCTCGCCCCGTTCGGCGTCGCCAATCCGCTGGCCGATCCGCAGCTCACGCTTTTCGTGGGCGCGCGGTCCGCGGCGACGAACGACGACTGGAGCGCGGAAGCCGGCGACCTGCTCGCGGCCACCGCGGCGCGACTGGGGGCGTTTCCCTTTGCCGCCGGCAGCCGGGATGCCGCCCTGCTGACGACCCTCCCGGCCGGTCCCGGCACGGTGCAGGTCGCGGGCGGCGAATCCACGGCCGGCGTCGCGCTGCTGGAACTCTACCACGCCGGCCCCGGCCCGGTGCACCCGCGTTCGCCGCGCTTCGCGAATCTCGCCGCCCGCGCCGCCGCCGGCAGCGGCGCCGGGACGCTGATCGTGGGCTTCACGCTGCGCGGCGACGCGCCCCGCACCGTCCTCCTGCGTGCGGCCGGCCCCGCGCTCGCGAAGTTCGGGGTGGCCGGCGTGCTCGGCGATCCGGTGCTGACCCTGTTTCGGGACGGTGCCGTCCTTGCGCGCAACGATCAATGGCAGGAAGGCTCGGCCGAGGAGGAGTTTCTCCGTCGGGAAGCCTTCGCGGCAACGGGCGCTTTCCCGTTCGACCCGGGGTCGAGGGATGCGGCGCTCGTGGTGTCGCTCGCGCCGGGACACTACACCGCGCACGCCACCGCGGCGGCCGGGGCCAGCGCCGACGCGGAAGGACTCGCGCTGCTCGAACTCTACGAAGTGCCGTGAACCGGCGGGGCCGGCGCTGCGCCAGCGGAGAGAACCGGTGGGCGCAGCGGGAAGCGCCGCGAGACGGCCCGCGGGGGCGACACCGCTACCTGCCACCGGCTCGGATGCCGGGATTGCCCGGCGTCAACGGTCCAAGGTGATGCGCACGCCCTTGCGCAGGTAGGTGGGGACGTCGAGGTCCTGGCCGTCGAAGAGGTTGCGGTCGGTCTTCTCGAAGTAGCCGCGCTCCTCGACCTCGCCGAAGCCGAACTCGTCCTGGGCGGGTTTCGGCAGGTGCACTTCCTTGAGATCGAGTTCGGGCTGGGGCTGGGCCTTCGTTTTGGCGCCGGGGGAGGCGGCGGGCGCGGCGGCCGGTTTTTCGGCGGCGGGCGCGAGGGCCTTGGAGCGCGCGGCGGCGGCGGGCGGACGACGCACGCCGACGCCGCGACCGCCCATGTCGCTCGTGCCGATGACGCAGACCTCGATGCGGCCGGCGAGATCTTCGTCGATGACGGCGCCGAAGATGGTGTCGGAATCGCCGCCGAACTGGCCGGAGATGGCGTGCATGATCTCGCTGACCTTGGGCAGCGTGAGATCGGCGCCGCCGATGATGTTGACGAGGAGGCGGTCGGCTTTGCGGGAGAAATCGGGCGTGTGCAGGAGCGGGCAGGCCTTGAGGTCCTCGATGACTTCGGCGACGGCGTTTTCGCCGCGGCCCTCGCCGAGGCTGAAGAGCGTCTTGCTGCCGCGGGTGGCGAAGGCGCGGCGCAGGCCGGCGAAGTCGATGTTGATGAGGCCGGTCTTGAAAAGCATCGACCAGACCGAGCGCACGCCGCGGCCGATCCACTGGTCGGCGCGCTGGAAGGAATCGAGGACGGTCTCGTTGTCGGCGGCTTCCTGCAGGAGCACGTCGTTGGCGAGGGGGATGACGGCATCGCACACGCCGCGGAGGGCGCGGAGGCCTTCCTCGGCCTGCTTGAGGCGGCGGCCGCCCTCGAAGCTGAAGGGCATCGTGACGAACGCGATCACGAGGGCGCCGGCCTCGGCGGCGATCTCGGCGACGATGGGCGAGGCGCCGCTGCCGGTGCCGCCGCCCATGCCGGTGACGAGGAAGACGAGGTCGCAGTCCTTGACGACGGCGGCGATTTTCTCGCGGTCGGCCACGGCGGCCTCGCGGCCGCGCTCGGGGTCGCCGCCGGCGCCGAGCCCGCGGGTGACGACCATGCCGATGAGGACCTTGTCCTGCACGGGCGAGGCGGAGAGCGCCTGGTGATCGGTGTTGATCACGG
>JBILLY010000341.1:0-5539 GCA_044375835.1 Opitutaceae bacterium | reverse complement strand
TGCACCTTCTGCATCATCCCGCAGATTCGCGGCCGGCACCGCAGCCGAACGGTCGAAAGCGTCGTCGCCGAGGCGCGCCAGCTCGTGAAAGAAGGCGTGAAGGAGATCAACCTGATCTCCCAGGACACGACCTTCTTCGGCATGGACACGTGGGAGGAGCGGCCCAACCCGCGCACCCCCGTCGATTCTTCGCGCGGGACGGCCCTGACGACGTTGCTGCGGCAGCTCAACGCCATCGAGGGCGAGTTCTGGATCCGGCTGCTTTACACCCATCCGGCGCACTGGAGCGACGAACTCATCCGGACGATCGCCGAGTGTCCGAAAGTCGCGCGTTACATCGACATTCCGCTCCAGCACATCAGCGACCACATGCTCGGGCTGATGCAGCGCGAGACGTCGTCGGCCTACATCCGCGACCTGATCGCCCGCATCCGCGCCGGCATCCCGGGCATCGCGATCCGCACCACGTTCATCGTCGGGTTTCCCGGTGAAACGGAGGCCGACGTCGACGAACTCTGCGAGTTCATCGAGACGACCCGATTCGAGCGGCTCGGCGTGTTCCGCTATTCGCAGGAAGAGGGCACCCGTGCGGCCAAGATGGAGGCGCAGATTCCGAAGAAGACGAAAGAGGCCCGCTGGCACCGCGTGATGAAGCTGCAGAAGGAAATCGCGGCCGCGGTCAGCCAACGCGCCGTCGGGCGCACGCTGAAGGTGCTCGTCGAGGAGCCCGGCGTCGCCCGCGGCGAGGCCGACGCGCCCGATATCGACGGCCGCGTGTATGTGCCGATTACGGTGCCGGTCGGCGAGTTCGCGCCGGTGAAAATCACCGGCTTCGAAGACTACGATCTGCTCGCGCTGCCGGTGGGCCAGGAACCGGCGACGCGCAAGGTCGCCAAGCAGGCGCAGTGAGCCGCCGGCGCGCCCGCCGCGCTCGATCGAGAAGCGGGCGCGAGACGGAAGGCGGACGGCTCAGAGCGTGGGCAACGCCGCCGTCTCAGTGTAGCCCGCCGGCACGGCGACCCGCGCCGCGGGCACGGGCTCGGCCTTGATCGCGGTGACTTCCATCCGCATTTTTCCGAGCGGCGTGGCCACGATCATCTTCAGCGGCACGCCGTTGATCTCACGGAGAAATCCCGCCGACTGGTCGCCGCCGACCTGCAGCATCGCGAGCTGACTCTGGTCGATGCCTTTGACCTCCGGCGTCACCCAGACGCTGAACGTGACGTCCTCGAAACCGCCGGACACGACCTCATAGCGGGTGCAGGTGTAGCCGAGCACCTGGGCCGTTTCGCTCGTGCGGGTGACCTTGAACGACTGCGCCGTGCCGCCCTGGCCGTGCGCGAGATTGGCGGGCAGGCGGGAGTAGGTGCGCGTCGCCGGATCGATCACGTAGGCGAGGCCCTTGGCCGGGAGCGAGAGCACGTCGCGCGGCGCCATGCCGCCCTTGGTCGAGACCATGGTATTGCCGTCCTTGAGATACATCGTGATCGCGCTCGGCATCAGTCCGCCCAGCGCGCCGCCGCCCATGTCGGCGTCTTTGCGCGCCTTCGCCTGGGCGCGGACCTGCTTCTCCATCGCCGCTTTCATCTCCGGATTCCGCGCGAGCATGGCCTTCATCTCCGGCGAATCGAGGGCGGCCATGCCTTGGGACAGTTGCGCCTGCATCTCGTTGCCGGCGCCGCCCGCGTCGCCGGAAACTCGCCAGTGGATGGTGCCCTCGAAATTTGCCGCCGAGAGCGCGGATCGGCTCAGCACGACGAGCATCGCGACCGCCAACCACCGCGTGAAACCCCGCCGGGCGGAAAACTGTAGAGTGCGCATGGCCGGTGGTGATAACCGCGGGCGGCCGCGTGGCGAAACGAAAAGGCCGACCCGGTGCGGGTCGGCCGCGGATGGCGGCGGTGCCGCGCGTCGGACGCGGGACCGGCCTCAGCGTTTCACTCCGGCCACGAACCGCTCCACGCGGTCGCAGGCGTCGATGATCTGGTCGTAGGCGGTCGCGAAGCAGGCACGCACGTGGCCGGTGCCGTTTTCGCCGAAGGCCGTGCCCGGCACGACGGCGACGCGCTCCTTTTGCAGGAGGCCGACGGCGAAGTCCTTTTCGGTCAGCCCGGTGGCGCGGACGTCCGGAAACGCGTAGAAGCTGCCGCGGGGCGAGTGGCACGTGAGGCCGATCTCGTTGAAACGGCGCACGATCAGGTCGCGGCGGCGGTGATATTGCTCGCGCATCTTGAGCACGCTGTCCCAGCCGTGTTTGAGGGCCTCGAGTGCCGCTTCCTGGGCGATGATCGAGGCGCACATCATGGCGTATTGATGCACCTTCATCATGGCGTCGATGAGGACGGCGGGGCCGCAGGCGTAGCCGATACGCCAGCCGGTCATCGCGAAGGCCTTCGAGAAACCGTGCAGGAAAATCGTGCGTTCGGCCATGCCGGGGAAACTCGCGATGCTCGTGTGCGTGCCCTCGAAGGTCAGCTCGGAGTAGATTTCGTCGCTGAGCACGAGGAGATCTTTCTCCCGGCAGAAGTCGGCGATCTTTTCCAGTTGCTCGCGGCTGCAAGTGCCGCCCGTGGGGTTGCACGGCAAATTGAGCATCAGGATTTTCGCGCCGGGCTGCCACGCGGCGCGCAGGGCCTCGGCGGTGAGGGCAAAGTTGTCCTTGGCGTAGGTCGGCACCGCGATGCCGACGCCGTGCACGAGCGTCACGCTCGGGGCGTAGCTCACGTAGCAGGGCTGGTGGAACATCACCTTGTCGCCGGGATTGCAGAAGGCGCGGAAGCAGAGGTCCAGCGCCTCGCTCACGCCGACGGTGACGATCACCTGGTCGTCGGGTCGGTAGGAGACGCCGAAGTGGTGCTCGACGTAGGTCGAGATCTCGCGGCGCAACTCGATCATGCCGAGATTCGAGGTGTAGTAGGTCTTGCCGCGTTCGAGGGCGTAGATCGCCGCTTCGCGCACGTGCCAAGGGGTGACGAAGTCGGGTTCGCCCACGCCGAGGGAGATGACGTCCTGGCCCTTCATCTTCGCGACGAGTTCGAAAAAGTCGCGGATGCCGCTCTTCGGCAGCGTGGACACGTGTCCCGCCACCCATCGTTTCGGATCGGTGTTCATGTGCAGTGGCCTCCGGGGCGGTTCAGGGCGCGACGTTGAGCCGCGAGGTTTGCGCTTCGCCGGACTCGAGCAGGAAGCCCTGCTCCTTGTAGCAACGCAGCATGAAGTGGGTGGAGGTCGAGAGCACGCCCTCGATCGTCGACAGTTTCTCCGAGACGAAGCTCGCGACTTTCTGGAGCGAAGCGCCGCGGACGAAGACAAGGAGGTCGTAGCTGCCCGACATCAGGTAGCACGATTCGACCTCGTCGAACCGCGCGATGCGCTCGGCGAAGCGGTTGAACCCGCCGCCCCGCTCGGGAGTGACCTTCACCTCGATCACCGCGCGCACGGCGGCGGCGGCAGCGGCCTCACGGGACAGATCGAGCACCGGACGCCAGCCGAGGAAGATTTGGTCCTTCTTCAACTGTTCCAGGTGCTGATTAACCTCCGCTTCGGTCAGCCCCGCCACCTTGGCCATTTGGCCGGTCGTGAGGCTGCCGCCGTCGATCAAGAGCTTGAGAACAGGGTTCATAATCGCCGGCGGTTATCCGGAAACGTCCCGCTTTTGACGAGGACGAAGTTTCCCGGCGATTTCAGTTCGCGTGAAATGCACCGATACTGTGTGCGACTACGCACTTCCGGGCCATGAAGATACTCATCGTCGACGACGACGCCTCCTCTCGGACCGTCCTGCACAAGATCATCAGCTCCCAGCCCGAGCACCAGATCACGGTCGCGGACGGCGGGGTGGCGGCTTGGGCGCTGCTCGACGATCCGCTGCGCATTTTCGACGTCGTGTTTCTCGATCTGTCGATGCCGGAGATGGACGGATTCGCGCTGTTGCAGAAGATCCGCACGTCGCCCGTGCTGCGTTCGCTCGAGGTCGTGCTTTGCACCGGATCGAACGATCGCTCCACCGTGGTGCGCGCCGTGCAGCTCGGGGTGCGGCACTACATGGTGAAGCCTGTGGGGGCCGGGGCGGTGCGGGCCAAGCTGGAGCAGCTGCGCCCGGCCGAAGCGTTGCTGCATGAGCGCGGTTTTCTCAAAGTGTAGCGGGCTGGCGGTCGCGGCGGGCGCGGCGAACGGTATTCGCGGCCCGGGGCACGGAGGCAGTAAGCCGGCAGGAGAGGGCGGGTCGCCGCCCACGCGGGGCTCTGCGCCGACGGCGGCGTGAGCGCGAATTCGGGCCGCGCGAGGTCGTTTCCGAGGAGCTGCCGCGGATGCCAAAAGCAAAACCGCCCGCACCGCGGAGCGGGACGGGCGGTTGGAGAATCACACCGCGACCGGCTGCGCGCGGATGCGGCGCCGGTGCGGCGGGGCTGGAATCACTCCTTCTTGGCGGCCTCGTCGAGGATGTCGCCGAGGTTCATCATGTCGTTGCCGGCGCTGCGGTTGAGGGCCTCGTAGGCGGAGGTCTCGGCGGCGAGCTCGGAGTCGGAGTAGTTGGCGGCCTTGATCGAGAGACCGAGGCGGCGCTCCTCGCGATCGATCTTGATCACGCGGGCGGTGACTTCCTGGCCGGGCTTGAGCACGTCCTTCACCTTGTCGATGCGCTCCTCGCTGATCTGCGAGATGTGAACGAGACCGTCGATGCCGTCCTTCAGCTCCACGAAGGCGCCGAACGAGGTGATCTTGGTCACGTTGCCCTTCACCACGTCGCCGATCTTGAAGAAGGCGTCGATGTCGGACCACGGATCGGTGGCGAGCTGCTTCATGCCGAGGCTGATGCGCTGCTGGCCGGAATCCACGTCGAGGACGATGGCGTCCACTTCGTCGCCCTTCTTCAGGACTTCGGACGGGTGGTTGACCTTGCGGGTCCAGCTCATGTCGGAGACGTGCACCATGCCGTCGATGCCCTCTTCGAGTTCGATGAAGGCGCCGTAGGTGGTCATGTTGCGGACCTTGCCGCGGACGCGGGCACCGATCGGGTAGTTGTGGCGGACCATGTCCCACGGGTTCGGCTCGAGCTGGCGGAGGCCGAGCGAGATCTTCTGCTCTTCCTTCTGGATGCCGAGGACGACCGCATCGAGCTCCTGGCCGACCTTGAGCAGTTCGGAGGGCTTGGTGATGCGCTTGGTCCAGGACATCTCGGTGATGTGCACGAGGCCCTCGACGCCGGGTTCGATCTCGATGAAGGCGCCGTACGGGACGAGGTTGACCACCTTGCCGTGGACCTTCGCGCCGACCGGGTACTTGTGCTCGATGTCGTCCCACGGATTCTTCGTGGTCTGCTTGAGGCCGAGGGAAACGCGTTCCTTCTCGCGGTTGACCTCGATGATCATGACCTGGACCTCTTCGCCCTGCTTCACCATCTCGGACGGGTGAGCGATGCGGCCCCAGCTCATGTCGGTGATGTGGAGCAGGCCGTCCATGCCGTCGAGATCGATGAACGCACCGAAGTCGGTGATGTTCTTGACCACGCCCTTGCGGATCTGGCCCGGCTGGATCG
>JBILLY010000340.1:0-5546 GCA_044375835.1 Opitutaceae bacterium | reverse complement strand
GAAGGCCGAATGCTGAATGGCGAACGTTGAACGCGGAGGGTCGAAGGCTGAGCCGGGATCATGCAGTTGACGTATCAAGACTTGGAACATGCCATCTGGAACTCATTGGTCTTTAGATTCATCCGCGGCACCAGTTCAACTGCTATGCAGTTGAACTGATTGGTCTCTTCCTCGACCGAGCGGAGTTCCGATTCAACTGCATGAGTCCGGCTGAGGGCGGAGAGGGCGTCGAAAAGAGGGTGGCGGCGGGACCTCCGGGCCCGCCGTGGGCGGTGCGATGCAGTCGTAACCCCTCGGCGCGCCCAGAGGTCGCGCCGCCACCCTCGGACAGCATTTTCGACGCGCGCTGAGAGCTGCCGGCTGAACGCTCGACGGAGGCGCGGGGAGGCGGGAACCCAGGCCGGCTCGGCGAGCCGGCCCTACCTCGGAGGGGGCGCGGCTACTTCTTCTTTTTGGCGGCAGCTTTTGCGGCGGCTTTTGCGGCGGCTTCGGCGAGGGCGGCGCGCTTGTCGTCGAGGTTGAGCTCGAGGCGGGCGGGATCGAGGTCGACGCGGATGCCGGCGTCGGGGACCGGGAGGCCGGCGGACCAGAGGATGCCGTTAAGGACGAGGGTGCGCTGGCTGGGATATTCCCAGCTCTTGTGCAGGTCGGCGCCGGTGAAACCGAAGCCGCGGCCGCGGCCACCGGGGCGCTCGTAGGCCCAGGCGATCACCTCGGGGCGGCCGAGGTGTTTCTTGGCGTCGGCGGTGGAGCGGGATTTGTCGGGCACGGCGCCGACGAGGAGCGGGACGACGCCCGTATCCGCAAAGTGGAGATTGTAGAGCCAGCCGTCGGCGGGCGCCGCAAAGGGCGTGACGCCGCGCGTGACGGCGTGGGCGGGGATTTTGTCGAAGGTCATGTCCCAGTGGCCGCGGCTGCCGATGTCGCTGTGGAAGACGGCGCCGAGCCAGGATTTGATTTTGGCGCCGTCGGGGCCGACGGGGAAATCCATGGCCTGGTGGAGGAGGACGAGGCCGGTGCCGGCTTCCATCAGGCGGGTGAGGACGGCCCAGCGCTCGGGGGTGGCGAAGGGTTGTTTGCCGCCGCCGTCGCCGAAGTAGACGAAGGATTTTGCGCCCTCGAAAACGCGTTCGTTTTTCGGCCACTCGCGGACCATGACGGGCCAGACGCCGGGCTGCTGTTTCAGCCAATCCATGAGCAGGGCGCAGCCGGCGAAATATTCGTGGGCCATGGCCTTGCTGCTGGGGCCGCCGGCGAGGAGGACGATCTTGGTCATGCCGGGGCGGGGGGCGTCGACCTCGAGCGGGACGCCGGATTGGTCGTAGGACGGGGCGGCGAGGGCGGAGAGGGCGAGCGTGGCGGAGGCGAGGAGGGCGAGGAGGAGGCGCATGGGGGGAGGAAAAGCGGGAAAGTGGAAAAGCGGGAAAGTGGGAAACGGAGGTAGACGGGGGAGACGGAGAGATGGAGAGACGGAGAGACGGAGAGAGGGAGAGACGGAGAGAGGGGGAGACGGAGAGAGGGGGAGACGGGGGGGGGGAAGTTGGGTGACGGGGTGGTCAGAGGGCGAAGATGCGGTCCATGCGCTGGGCGAGGTCGCGGGCGGCGGGGACGTCGGCGGATTGCGGGGCGGGTTGTTCGGAGATGGCCCAGCCGCGGTAGCCGACGCGGTCGACGGCGGCCATGACCGCGGGCCAGTCGGTGCCGCCGTCGAGCAGCTTGGGGCGCGGGGGCGGGGTCTTCGCGGCGGGGTCGACGGGGGCGGGGTTGAAATCCTTGATGTGGAGGCGGAGCAGGCGGGGGCCGAGGAGGGCGATCCACTTTTCGGCGGCGGGGCCGCGGCGGCCGACGTTGCCGATGTCGAAGTGCCAGCCGACCCACTCGCTGCCGATGGCGTCGAGGTAGGCGACGGCTTGCTCGGGGGTGGCGATGAAATCGTTGCCGACGTTCTCGATGGCGATCTTCACGCCGAGGTCGCGCGCGACGGGGATGGCCTTGCGGATCTCGACGATCGAGCGGTCCCAGCATTGCTCGTAGGTGACGCCGTTGCGGGCGACGCCGGGGACGAGCAGGACGCTGGTGGCGCCGTAGGCCTTGGCGTCGGCGAGGCTGTGCAGGAGACCGTCGAGGCCGACCTGACGGGTGGCGGCGTCGGGGGCGGAGAGCGGTTTTACCCAATGCGTGTGGCAGCAGACGCTGGCGGCTTCGAGGCCGGTGGCGCGGAGGGCGGCGAGGACTTCGTCGCGGTTCATGGCGCCGAGCGGCTCGACGCCCTCGAAGCCGGCCTCGCGCATGGCGCGGAATTTTTCGAGGACGGTGCCCTTGACGCCGATCGTGGAGGACATGATCGCCTTGCGCAGGGGGCGTTTCGGGGCGGGGGCGGCGGGCGTGCGGGTGGAGGCGGACGAGGTGGTGGCGGCGGCGAGGCCGGCACCGGCGGCGAGGTGGAGAAAAGTGCGGCGGTGCATGGGGCGGGGGAAAATTGGAAAATTGGAAAATTGGAAAATCGGGAAGGCGGGAAATCGGAAAAGCGGGAAAGAAGAAAGGGGGAAACGGGGAAGACGCGGAGGACTTGTGAGCCGTGCGAGACTTGTGAGACGTGCGAGACGCGTGAGACGAGGGAGACGTGCGGGGGGTCAGAAGCGGCCGTTGATGCCGGCGGTGACGGTGGTGCCGCCGAAGAGTTTGAACTGCATGCGATCGGGGATGCCGCGGTAGGCGGACTGCGGGGCGTTGGTGAGGTTGCCGACGTCGACGGAGAATGTAGCCGAGGGGTGGAACTGGTAGCCGAGGCCGGCGTTGATCACGGTGCGGGCGGCGAGGTAGCGGCTGCGGGCGGGTTGGCCCTCGGTGAACTCGGTGATCGATTCGCCGGTGTGGTTGACGATGACGCGGGCGCTGTAGCCGCGATGGCGCCAGAAGAGGCTGACGTTGGCCATGCGGGGGACGAAGCCCTCGACATCGCGGCCCTCGCGCCGGCCGCGGCCGCCGTAGTCGCCGTGGGCGTCGAGCGCGGAGAGGTTGGCGGAGAGGCCGAGGCCGCCGAGCCAGCCGGGGAGAAAGGTGAACTGCTGGACGTAGCTGAGCTCCCAGCCCTGGACGTAGGCGGTGCCGGCGTTGGCGCTGCTGAGGCGGGTGAAGCCGCCGAATTCGCCGGCGTAGCCGTTGTCGGGGCCGGTGCCGATGGTGCCGCCGGCGATGCCGTTGACGATGAAGTCGGCGATGCGTTTGCGGAACCAGCCGACGGTGAGGCTGCCGGCGGGTTCGAAGTAATACTCGAGGGCGGCGTCCCAGTTCTGCGCGGTCTGCGGCAGCAGCGACGGGTTGTTCACGGTGAGGGTCTGCTGGGCCTCGTTGATGGTCTCGTTGGGGAGCAGGCTGGTCATGGGCGGGCGGCCGAAGCTCGTGGACCAGCTGAGGCGGGCCTTCCAGGCGGGCGCGAGGTCCTGCGTGAGGTGGACGCTCGGGAAGGATTTCACGTAGCGGCCGCGCAGCTCGCGGCGGGTGTTGCCGTAGTCGCGGAGGGCGGAGCCGACGGGGTCGGCGGCTTGCTGGGCGGCGGTGCTGGGGACGCGGGCGCGGACCCAGCCCCAGCTGTCGGTCTCGGTCTCCTCGACGCGGACGCCGGCGAGGAAACCGGTGGAGCGGACGCGGCCCTGGGCCATCGCGTAGCCGGCGGTGACGGTCTCGGTGACGCGGCGGGTGCCGACGAAGCGCTGCATCTGGGCCCAGTAGCGGTCCTCGTTCCAGAGGGCGGGGTCGATGGGGTTTCGGTCGCGGAAGAACTGCGAGGCGGACCAGAACGGGAGGACTAGGCCGGTCTTGGTGCCGTTGAGAGTGCGGATGGACGGATCGGACGGGAGCGTGGTGCCGAGGTAGCTCCAGCGGCGGTGGCGGTTGAAGTCGTGGGCGAATTGCTCGCGCCAGTGCAGGCCGGTCTTGAAGAACGTGCGCAGGGCGGGGACCTCGGTCTTGAGGTTGAGGCGGGCTTCGCGGACCTCGTGGTCGTTGTCGACGTTGTTGTTTTGGAAGAAGCCGTTGAGGCGGTAGCTCTCGGGGCGGGTGAGGTCGGCGCCGGCGGTCTGGGTGAAGCGCGGGTAGAGGTCGGAGGCGGAGCGGTCGAGGACCCAGCCGAGGTTGTTGACGCGCATGGTGAACTGGCCGCCGTCGTTGCCGAAGCCGTTGTTGATGTGGGTGGCGCTCCAGAGCAGGCCGTAGTCGAGCTGCACGCGCTCCCAGCGGTGCTCGGCGCCGAGGTCGGCGTTGCGGGTGCGGAGGAAGAAGTTGTTGGGGCCCTGGGTGAGGACATCGAAGTTGGAGGCGGTGGAGGCGCGGACGGCGGTGACGCGGTCGGTCCAGCCGGGGAGAATGCCGGCGGTGGCGTTGGCGCCGGTGGCGGGGAGGGCGGGGTTGAAGACGACCTGGTTGGTGAAGGCGCGGGTGGTGAAGCGGAGTTTGCCGCGCTCGTTGGCGTCGTTGTAGATCGAGTTGAAGCTGAGCTTGGTGACGGCGGAGAGGCGGTATTCGGCCTTGAGGTTCACGCTGGCCTGCTTGCGGTTGTTGTATTGGTCGAAGGTATTGTAGTCCCAGAGGAAGGCGGGGGAGGCGACGGTGTTCTGGAAATCGCGGGTGGTGCTGTGGGCGGCGCCGACGTTTTCGCTGTAGAACGTGTTGACGGTGACGCCGAGGTTGCGGCTGCCGCCGGCGACGTCGAAGACCTCCGACCAGCCGACGTTGAGCAGCGGGTGGCTGCGGCGGGGCTCGCGCAGGGGGATCTGTTCGGTGAAGGGCGGGGCCCAGCGGACGGCGAAGTTGTAGGTGATACGGCGCTTCTCCTTCATCGCGAGCGGGGAGCGGCTCCTGAGGTTGATGGTGCCGCCGAGGGAGTCGGCGCCCTTGTCGGGTGTGTGGCCCTTGATGAGTTCGAGGCCCTCGAACATGGCGCCGGTGAGGTTGTTGATGCGGCCCTGGCGGGCCATGGCGCCCTGGGTGGAGAGCATGCCGCCGTCGAGGGTGATGTTGTTGAGCGTGGGGCCCATGCCGCGGACGCTGAAGCCGTCGATGCCGTTCTCGAGGTTGAGGGCGCCGGAGACGCCCGGGAGCAAAATGGCGAGCTCGCTCGCGCTCATGTTGGGCAGATTGCCGTAGGAATCCATGGCGACGACGTTCTTGACGTTGGCGGCGTTGCGCTGGGCGGTGACGGCGGCGGCGGCGCCCTCGCGTTCGGCGGCGACGGTGAACGTAGCCAGTTTGTAGATACCGGCGGAGAGGTCGAAGTTGCGGACGGCGGGGGCGTCGGCCGCGACGGCGACGGCGGAGCGGGCGGGATCGAGGCCGGTGTAGGTGACGACGACCTCGTGGGTGCCGGCGGGCAGGGCGGGGAGCACGAAGCTGCCGGTGTTGTCGGTGAGGACGGAGAGGCCGAGGGCGGGGACGGAGACGCGGGCGCCCTCGAGGAGGTCGCCGGTGCCGAGGTTGCTGACGCGGCCGGAGAGCGTGGACGCGAGCGCGAACGCGGGCGCGAGCGCGGCGAGGCAGGAGAGGACGAG
>JBILLY010000339.1:0-5548 GCA_044375835.1 Opitutaceae bacterium | reverse complement strand
GCTTCACGGGCAGAGGAGTATCGTCTTCGTCGGAACCCGCCAACAATGCGACACGTTCCGCGAGGACTACGCCCGCAGCACGACGCAACTCCCCTTGATCACGGCGGAGGTGCCGGACCAGACCGCCACTCCGTTTTCCGGCTCGTCCCCGAACCACACCGATCTGCCCGTCCTCCTCGACCAGATCCAACGCGGCGCCCTTTCGGTCGAAGCCATCGTGCTGCGCGAATCCGGCCGCGACCTCGAGCCGCTCGCCACCGAGCGCCTCCTCGCGCTCTACTTCGCCGGCGTCCCCACCTTCACGCTCGAGTTCTTTCACGAAATCTACTGGCGCAAGATCCCGCTCTACCGGCTGAACCGGACCTGGCTCTTCCAAGAGGGATTCCAGATTGCGCGCGACCCCGCCTTTGCCCGCATCAAACGACTCAGCGATATCGTTCTGTCGAGTCTCGGCCTGATTCTCGCGTCGCCGCTCATACTTGCCGCCGCGGCCGCGATCTGGGGCGAAGACCGCGGCCCTGTATTTTTCCGCCAAGACCGCACGGGGCGAAACGGTGTGCCGTTCCCGATGCTCAAACTCCGCACGATGCGCATTCGCTCCGATGCCGGGGATCCCTACACCCGTCCGGGCGACTCCCGGATCACGCGGGTCGGCGCCTTCCTCCGCGCGACCCGCATCGACGAGTTTCCCCAGCTGTGGAACGTCCTCCGCGGCCACATGAGCCTCATCGGACCCCGCGCCGAGTGGGTCAGGCTCGTGCAGGACTACGAGGCCAAGATCCCCTGCTATCACTACCGTCACCTCGTCAAACCGGGCATCACAGGCTGGGCCCAGATCAACTATCCGTATGGCGCCAACCTCGAGGACACCCAGCGCAAACTCGAATTCGACCTCTACTACATCCGCCACTTCTCGTTTCTCATGGATGCGGCGATCGTCATGAAGACGATCCACGTGATGCTGTTCGGCAAAGGCCGCTGAATGAAATTCGACTACGACTTCCTCGCCCTCGGCGGCGGCAGCGCCGGCTTCAACGCCGCCCGCGTCGCCGTCTCCCTCGGGAAAAAGACCGCCGTCGTCGACGGTGCCCGCGACCTCGGCGGCCTCTGCATTCTGCGCGGCTGCATGCCGTCCAAAACCTGGCTCTACATGACCGAGGTCCTGCACCTCGCGCAGAAGGCCAAAACCTTCGGCCTCCGCATTCCATCCGCCCGGCCCGACATGCCGGCCATGCTCGCCCGCAAACGGAAGATCATCGCCGAATTCGCCTCGTATCGGCTGCAGGCGCTGAACGCGGGCAAGTTCGACCTGCTTCGCGCCCACGCCCGCTTCCTCGATTCGCACACCCTCGCGCTCTCCGACGGCCGCACGGTGCGGGCCCGGCACATCCTCGTCGGCACCGGCTCGCGCGTCAGCGTCCCCGCGATTCCCGGCCTCGCCGAGGCGCAGGCCTGGACCAGCGACGACGTGCTCGATCTCGCCTTCGTCCCCCGCAGCGTGATCGTCCTCGGCGGCGGCATCGTCGCCTGCGAGTTGGCCCAGTTTCTCCGCCGCTTGGGCTCGCGCGTGATTCTGGTGCAGCGCAGCGCAAACATTCTCCGCGACCACTCGCCGGACGCGTCCACCGTGGTCCAGCAGGCTTTTGTCGACGAGGGCATCGAACTCTTCGCCGGCACACGGCTGGTGCGCATCACCCGCGACCGCCGCGGCACCGGCGTGGAGTTCATCCACGACGGAAAAACGATCGTTCGCCGCGCCGACCACCTCTTCAATGCCCTCGGCCGCGAACCCCACACCGCGCCGCTGGACCTCGACGCCGCCGGCGTCCGCACCCGGCCCAACGGTCAAGTCGTGACCAACCGCTGGCAACAGACCTCCGCGCCGCACATCTACGCCGCCGGCGACTGTTCCGGTCCGGCTGAAATCGTCCACATCGCCATCCAGCAGGCCGAGCTCGCCGCCCGCCACGCCGCCGGTCTGCCCAAGCTCAAACCCGTCGACTACTCGCTCCTCCTGAACGTCGTCTTCACCGACCCGCAACTCGCCACCATCGGCCGCCTCGAACGCGATCTGACCGCCGCGGGCACGGCCCACCTGGCGGCCAGCTACCCGTTCAACGACCACGGCAAATCGATCCTGATGGACGCCAACTACGGCTACGTGAAGGTCATCGCCGAACCGCGGCGCGGTCGTATCCTGGGTGCCGAGATCGTCGGCCGCGACGCCGGCGAACTGATCCACGCGTTCAGCGGCCCGCTCGCGATGAAGGCCACGGTCCACGACCTCCTGCGCGCTCCTTGGTATCACCCCACCTTGGCGGAGATCGTCACCTACCCGCTGGAAGAGATCGCCGAGAAGACCCGCGGCACCTGAGTCTCCAGCCCCCCTCCCGTCACCTGTGATCGAACTTGGCAACTTGGCATCGTTGTTGGCGGCGCCTGCACTCTACTACGTGTGCGGTTTGCCGTGGGCGCTAGCCGCAGGCCGACTCCACTGGGCCCCCCTGTTTGGACTGGCCGTATTCGGCCTCGCTGCGGAGCTGGCCTACATCGCCTCCGTCGACACCGCGACCGTCGCTATCGTGACCGCGGGAGTTCATGGTATCGCGGCAGCCACGTTGGTCCGCACCCGATACACGCGGGCGCCAAATGAGGTCATGATCGACGCGCGGGAGTTCCTCGCCTCCTACGTTCTCGCTTTGGTTCCGCTTGCCATCGCTCCGTTCCCCCTGCCGGGGCGCTGGGCCGGGGACTGGATCATCGCCATGGAAACAGGCTATGCGGTCTTTACCGGCGCAGCGCTTCCGGGGTTTGCACTGACACGTCCTCCGCTCTTCGGGGCGGCCACCGCCCCGTTGTGGTGCTTCGGGGACAAGATGATTTCCTTTCAAATCCTCTCGGCGATTGGATCCGCCGCCTGCCTCCAAGTCGTCCGGCACCTCCTGCCTGTTGCGAACCGTGCTCCCCTGCTCTGGACGATTGCGGGTAGTCTTTTCTTTCTTCAAGTCACCGCTGCCGCCTGGTCGAAATTCACCGCCGCCGCGTTCATACTCGCCGCTTGGCAGTCCGCCGGTGAGCAATCACGTCGCACGCCGTATGTTGCGGGCGCGCTCACCGGCTTGGCCTTGGCGACGCATCAAGCTTCGGTCCTTTTCGCGCCCCTGGTTGTGATCCGATTGCTAACCGCAACCAAAGGCACCGCCGGGAAGTGGTATGCAAGGATTCCGAGCTTGGCAGTCTTCGGAATGGTCGCGGCGCTGTTTTGCCTTCCATGGGAGTCCTTCACGATCACTCGATACGGGCTGGAGGCGAAGGCCGCGGCAAATCCAGCGCTCGCGACACGGCCCGACATTCCTGCTTGGGCCAACACCCTGCTCGCAGGAGCCACAACCTTGGGAGGATGGGGGCCGGTTGAAGCAATTCTGTCACTCGCGTCGGAAGCCACCGCGCGCGACAGCGTCTTTGCCTCCCGGGCGGTTTTCTGGATCGCCACATCCACGTTCAATACCGCGGCCGGCACCCTGCTGCTTCTCGTCCTGCCCGCTTGGTTCGCGGCCGGATCGGCGACCGTCCTCGGCCGCTTCCGTCTCGCATGGCAAAGCTCCGGCCTTGCCGGCAGATTGGCGTGGGCAGTGGCGTTTGCCGGTCATGCGGTGCTCATTCCCTACTACTCGCCGGACGGTTCCCTGCAGGCAGGTTGGGTGCCGGCAGGCCTCGCACTGTTGATCTGGTTGGCACACCAGCTCGCAGCCGAGGGGCCGACCGCCGTGCGGCGATCGGTATACTGGACGCTTGGTTCAAGTTACGCCCTTTGGATCGTCTTCCAACTGGGTCTGGGCGCGGCGCTGCATGCCAGCGCCGCTGCCCGTGCACGATTGAGGGACACCGACCTGATTTATATCCGCGAGCAGTCCCTTTCTTCGCTGGGAAGTTCGATGTTCCCGTGGCTGCAGGTTTCCTTGCTCGCTTTAGCCAGCGCGATTCTTGTCCGCGCCCTCAGACCCGGACGCCAACTCTAACCAAGGCCACCCCCGACAAATGTCCGACTTCAGCGTCAAAGATCCGCGCGAACTACAAGCCATCTACGAGCGCCGCTTCAAAGCCGAGCGCGCCCTATATCGCCAGCGTCTGTGGGGCGCGCTGGTCGACAGCTATTTCGGCCGCATGATCCCGCCTGGCAGCACAGTGCTCGATCTGGGCTGCGGTTACGGAGAGTTGAGCAACAATCTTCCCGGCCGAACCCGATTGGCCATGGATCTGAACCCGAAAGCTCCGGAGTTTCTCGACCCCGCGGTAAAATTTTTTTTCCAAGACTGCACCAAGAAGTGGCCGCTGTCCGACAGCTCTCTGGATGTGGTCTTCACCAGCAATTTCTTCGAACATCTCCCTGATAAACTCGCACTGAAGCTGACCTTGCTGGAAGCCGCGCGCTGCCTGAAACCGGGTGGCCGGCTGATCGCGCTGGGGCCGAACATAAAGTATGTCCAGGGTGCGTATTGGGATTTCTGGGACCATTTTCTTTGCCTGACCGAACTGTCACTCTCGGAAGCACTCGAGAACAATGGTTATCGGGTGCGGCTTTCCGTGCCGCGCTTCCTGCCCTATACGACCATCAATCAACCGAAATATCCGATGGCCTTGGTGCGGCTCTATCTCCGACTGCCATTGCTTTGGCCGCTTTTCGGCAAGCAGTTCCTCGTAGTCGCCGAGCGGCTTTGAGTCCGGAACAGACGAAGATCCTTCGGAAATCTTCGTGCGTTGAAATCACGATATAGCAGGGCGGAAGTCGAGCCTCCCGCAGGGACGTAGGATTCTATAGCGGGTGCTATCGAAGCGGCGGAAGCCGCGGACGTCGGCCGCGATCGCCTGACCCTTGGAGCTGAAGCCTTCCGCGATGGCCTCGGTGATCGGATGCGCGAAGCAGTTGAGCAGCCCGGACGGATGATTCTCCAGGATCAACGCGGTCCGCTTGATCGGCTCGATCTCGGAGCAACGCGCCGCTCCGAACCATTGCCGGACGAACGTCGCTGCGCGCCTGGCCGTAGACTGCGTCCAGAACTCGTCGAACGTCGACTTGCGGCACCACGCGCGGGAATTCTTCAGGTTGCGCCCGCCCAGCTCGGCGAAGCTCAACGCCCGCTCGCCTTCGGCACACGCGCCTGCGACCCCAGATACTTGGTGTTCATGAGCCCCGTGTCGCCTTGCGCCAGCAAACGCCGGTGCTCTTCGCGCCGCACTTTGTCCACGGCCTCGTTCAGGTGTTTGGCGACATGGATCCGGTCGTAAACGACGACGGCCCGCCGGGCGAATTGCCGCGCCGCGGCCGTGAACTCGGGACTCATGTCGATGGCCACCGACTCGATGCGCTCGCGTTGCGCGGCGGGCAAACGGCGCCACAGTTCGAGCGCGCTGGCCGTGTCGCGACCTGCAACCACGCCTGAGCCGGGCTCATGCAGTTGACGGCGTGGTCGCCAAAGAGCGCACCGTTTGGCGTCGTTGATGGTGTGAAACATAAAACGAAGTTAACGCTCCAGACGGAGGCGAACCA
>JBILLY010000338.1:0-5553 GCA_044375835.1 Opitutaceae bacterium | reverse complement strand
GACGTGCCGCGGCACGGGGGCGGGCTGGCCGCGGGTGGGCGCGGCGGCGGACGCCGCCGCGGCCGCGCCCGGTGGCGCCGGCGCGGAGGCATCCGTCCCGCGGCCCGCCGGCCCGCCCGCCGCCGCGCCGCAGTCGCTGTCGGTCGAGGAGAACGAGAAACACCTGCTGCGCGAGGCGCTGCTGAAAGCGCGCGGCAACCGCACCAAGGCGGCCCAGCTGATGGGCGTGAGCCGGCGCACGCTGCACCGCAAGATCGCGCAATGGCCCGAACTCGACGTGATCGACCGATGAGACGCGCGCGGCACCGGGCGGCGCGGGGCACCGGAGGCGCGGGCCGATGAGCCGGCCGCGCTCCGCGCAGGAGCTGATCCATTGGCTCGAAGTCGGCGCGGGCGCGCGCCTGATCAAGCTCGCGGCCACCTTGGCCGGAGTGGTCGCGCTCTCGTGGCTGGTGGCGTGGAAGCAGTTTCACGGGGCGACGTCGGAGGCGACGCTGCTCCAGGCCGACGTCGGCCGGCAACTGGTGCGCGGGCAGGGTTTCACGACGCTGGTGAATTATCCGCAGACCGCGGCGGTGCTGGCGGCGCGCGGGCAGCGCTTCGACGGCGGGCGGCCGTATCCGGAGCTGCACCAGCCGCCGCTGTATCCGCTGGTGATCGCCGGGGCGCTCAAGCTCGTGCCCGCGGCGCGGCGCGAGGCGCTGTGGTCGACGCCGCCGGTGCCGCCGGACGGGTTTGCCGGGGACTATTTTCTGCTGGGACTCAACGTCGTGCTCCTGTGGGCCGCGGCGTGGCTGACCTTCGACCTCGGGCGGAAACTGTTCGAGCCGCGCGTGGGCTGGTTGGCGGCGTTGGCGCTGCTGCTGTCGACCCCGGTGTGGCAGGCGACGGTGGCGATCAACGGCACGGCGCTGGCGCTGCTGCTGGCGGTGGCGGCGTTTCGCGTCTGGTGGAGCGCCGACCTCGCGTTGGAGGAGGGGCGCGCGCGCGCGGCCAACGGCTGGCTCGCGGGCCTCGGCGTGGCCGGCGGACTGCTGTTTCTCACCGAGTATCCGGCCGGCGTGCTGGCGGCGGTGGCGGCGGGCTACGCGGGTTGGCGCGGGCGCGGGGCGCAGCGCTGGCTCGGTGCGGCGGCGGTGGCGGCGGGTTTCGCGCTGGTGGCGGCGCCGTGGATCGCGCGCAACGTGGCGCTGACCGGACATCCGGTGGGCCTGGCGGCGCAGGACGTGGCGTTGAAGGCCGGCGACCCCACGGCGGAGCCGGCGCTGGTGCGGGCGATGTTGGCGGCGGAGCCGCCGGCGATCGAATTGCGCAAGCTGGGCAACAAGCTGCTCACGCACCTCCAGGACAACCTGAAGGCCCGGTTGTGGTCGGGCGGGGCGATGTGGTTCGCGGCGTTTTTCGTCGCGGGCTGGCTGTATCCCTTTCGGTCGCCGGTCACGAACCGGCTGCGGTGGGTGTTCACCGCGGCGCTCGGGCTGCTGCTGGTGGCGCAGGGCGCGCTCAATTCGGGCGACACCGAGCGGCCGGCGGCGGTGTGGGCCTCGCCGCTGCTGATCGTGTTCGGGGCGGGTTTCTTTTTCGTGCTGCTCGGCAGCAATGCGCGGCTGGCGGCGTGGCCGCGGATGGCGATGGCGGCGTTGCTGGGGGCGCAGGCCCTGCCGCTGGCGCACGACGCGCTGGAGCCGCGGCGGCTGCATTTCCAGTATCCGCCGTATTTCCCCGCGCTCTTCCAGGGAGTGAAAACCGAACTGGCCCGGCGGGATCCGGCGGGGCGGTTCGGCCTCATGGCCGATGTGCCCGCCGGGGTCGCATGGTATGGCGGGGCGCGCACGTGGGCGCAACCGCCGCGACTGCGCGATTTTTACGCGATCACGCTGGAGCAGCCGATCGGCGAGCTGGTGCTGACGCCGCGCACGCTGGACCGGCCGTTTTTCTCGGAGTTGAACGCCCGGCCGATCCTGCCCGGTTCGCTCGCGGCCGTCCCGAACCGCTTCGGCGAGTGGGGCGAGATTTACGCCGGCCTGCTGGTCGGGACGATGCCGCGGGAGTTTCCGCTCGGTGCGCCGCACAAGGTGGCGGAGAATCTCTTCGTCCTGATGAACCCGGCGCTGCCGCCGGCCCGGGGAAAGTAATTGCTTATGCCAGCGCCTTGCGCCTACGGTCCGCGCTCCTTTTCGGCCACCTGATGTTCACGTTTTCCCGCCTTTTCCTCCTTGGCGGCGTGTTGGCGAGCCTCCCGCTTCGGGCCGTCTACGCGCCGATTCCCGAACAAGAACAGGGGAAAAACCTCACGTTCGCTTTCAAGCTCGGTGCCGCGCACGACACCAATCTCTTCGCCGCCGCCAGCCGGCCCGTCGGCAGCTGGATCTGGACCGCCGCGCCGCGCGTGACCTACAACGGCTCGCTCACCGATCAGACGTTCCTGTCCGCCGGTTACGGACTCACGCTGGACCGCTTCGACAATCGCCCGGGCGACAAGCTGCTCGACAGCCACGACGCCACGGTGCGCGTGGCGCACGCGTTCACCAAGTCGACGACGATCGACCTGACCGAGTCGATCAACGTCGCCCGCAACCCCGAGGCGCTCCTCTCCGGCGTGCCGCTCAACCCCGACCAATCCTACACGCGCAACCAGCTCGACGGCCGCTTCAACACCCCGCTCGGGCCCAAGGCCGAACTGCTGGTGAAGGCCCGCTCCGTCTACTACCGGTATCGCGACGCCGCGCTCGGCCGGAGTCTGGACCGTTTCGAGAATCTCTACGGCGCGTCCGCCGACTACGCCGTGTTGCCGGAAACCAAGGTCGTCGGCGAATACCGCCGGCTCGAGGTCTTCTACGACAAGCTCGGCGAAACGAAGAACAAGCGCTCCAACTACCTCATGGGCGGTGTCGACTATGCGGTGGCGCGCAAACTGTCGCTCTCCACCCGCGTCGGCGCGGAATGGCGCAAACGCGTCGGCGAGCGCAGCGCGACTTCGCCCTACGCGGAAGCGTCGGCGAAATTCGATTACACCAAGGAGTCGTTTGTCGTGGCCGGCGCGGGCTACGCGTTCGAGGAGACGTCCGATACGGCCCGGTTCAACGACACCAAGGTCAGGCGCGCCTTCGCGAGCGTGCAGCACCACCTCACGGCGCTGATCGTCGCGTCGGGTTCCGTGAACTACGAGCCGGCCACCCTGCAGGGCCGGCGCGGCGTCGCGAGCGTGGCGGAAAAGACGCTCCGCGTCGGCGGCGCGCTCAGCTATCTGCCGACGAAGAACTGGGTGATTTCAGCCAGCTACGACTACGACCGCGTGTCCTCGCTCGATGCCCAGCGCAAACTGCGGCGCGAGCGCGGGGGCATCAGCGGCACGTATTCGTTCTGACCGGCGACCGTTCCGCCGCCCACTGTTCATGGCCAATCCTCCCGTCGGCAAGGAACACGCGACGCTCGCGGATTTCCTGCAGATCCTGCGGCTGCGCAAGGCCCTGATCGCGCTGATCCTGACCCTCGTGGTCGTGACGGCGGCGGGGGTGACGGCCTTTCTGCCGCGGTGGTATCTGGCCACCACCAAGGTCCGCGTCGAGAAGCCGGAGGGCGAGGTGAAGCTTTTCCAGGCCCAGGCGAACAACGGCTTCGATCCGTATTTCCTGCAGGATCAGTTCAAGATCATGCAGTCGGAGAAGATCCTTTACCCGGTGATCGACCGGCTCGGCCTCAACGCGCGGCTCGCGGCGTCGGTCGGCGCCACCGCGGCGCTGCCGTCGGCCGTCACCTACCGTTACCTCGTGGACAAGATGCTGCGCGTCGAGTCGCAGCGCAGCTCCTCGCTGATCGAGATCAACGTCTTCGCCCAGGAGCCGCAGCTGGCCGCCGACATCGCCAACGAGATCGCCCGCACCTACAACAACGACCGCCTCGCCCTGGCCACCTCCGACCAGAGCGAAGGGCTCGCCCACCTGCGCAAGGAACTCGTCGCGCAGGAGCTCGTCGTCACGCGCCAGCGCGACGCCGTCGAGAAGCTGCGCAACGACCTCAACATCTCCGGCGTCGACCTCAACGCGCGCTACTCCGACATGGAGATCGAGACGCTGCGCCAGATGCAGAACACGCTGATCGCGCTTTCGGTCGACGCCATCGGCCGCAAGACGCGGTGGGAACGCTTCAAGTCCATCCCGGTCGAGGACCGGGTGAGCCTCGTCAACTCCGAGCTCATCCCGGACCAGAATATCCAGAACCTGCTGCAGGCTTACCTCGTCGCCGACCAGAAGGTCACCCAGCTCAAGCCCCGGCTCGGCGAGGCGCACCCCGATCTCGTCGCGGCGATCGAGGCGCGCGTCAAAATCCGCGAGCAGCTGGACGGGCAGCTGCGCGGCTACGAGAGCGCGCTGGAGATCGCCTACAAAGAGGCCGAGGCGCGCGTCGCCGAACTCCGCCGCCAGCTCCAGCAGGCGCGCGTCGACCAGATCCTCTCCGCGCGCGAGCGCATGCGGCCCTTCGAGGACGCGACCAACAAACTCGAGGACGAGCAACGCCTGCTCACCACGCTCAAGCTCACGCTCCGGCAGCGCGAAATCGATTTCCAGGTGCCGAAGAAGACGATCGAGATCCTCAACACCGCCGAGGCCGCGCGCGGTCCGAGCCGGCCGAACTGGATGTTGAATCTCACCTTCGCGTTCCTCTTCGGCGGGGTCTTCGCGGTGGGCGTGGCGGTGATGCTGGAGTATTTCGACACGAGCTTCCGCAACGTGGCCGATGTCGAGGCGCGCCTCCGCCTGCCCGTGCTGGGCGTGATCCCCTTTGCCCGCGACCCGCTCGGCCGCGAGGGCGACGATCCGGCCGAGCAGGAGCCGATCCGGGTGCTGCACACCAACCTCAACCTCTCGCTGCCGCCGGGCCGGGCGCAGGCGCTGGTGTTGTTTTCCGCCGGTCCGGGCGAGGGCAAGTCGACCACGCTGCACCGGCTCGCCGCGTTGATGGGGGCCGGCGGCGAGCGCGTCGTGCTGATCGACTCCGACTTGCGGCGACCCACGCAGCATCGCTTGGCGAATTGCCGCAAGGATCCGGGCCTGAGCGAACTGCTCCTGGCGCAGAAATCCCTCGATGAGGTGATCCAGAAAAACATCGCGCCGGGCCTCGACTTCATCCCGAGCGGCGGCGCGGCGGGCTTCACGCTCAGCCTCGTCTACGCCAACCGCCTGCGCGAACTCATCGCCGCGCTCAAAGGGCGCTACGACAAGGTGGTCTTCGATTCGCCGCCGATCATCGGCGTGAGCGATGCCAGCGTGCTCGTGAGCGTGGTCGACGGCGCGGTGCTCCTGATCCAGCACCGCCGCAATCCGCAGAGCATGGTGCTGCGCGCGCAGCAGATCGTGGAGGAGCGCAAGACGCCGCTCATCGGCGTGGTGCTCAACCAGGTGCCCGCCAACGCCGGCGGCGACTACGGCTACTACACGCACAATTACGCGTATTACCAAAAAGCGGACGGGGCGCGGACCCGCCGCAAGTCGGGCGCGCCGCCGGCCGGCGGGGGGCGCGCGGGCGGAGAGGACCCCCGTGTGCTCGGGGCCA
>JBILLY010000337.1:0-5577 GCA_044375835.1 Opitutaceae bacterium | reverse complement strand
GCGGAGGTGGTTGCCGATGCTTCCGACGGGCCGGCGCAGTGGACGGACTACGGCGGACAGGGGTTGGCGCCGGTGGCCGGCGGCGACCGAGCGGCGGAGAGCGGAGTGAAAATCTTCGGCCGGAAGGACGCGCCGAGCGGGGCGTCGTGGAATTTTCCGAGCGCGGCGGCGGGCGAGGTTTCGTTCGTGATCTCGGCGTCGGCCGGCGTCGCGGGGATCGGACTCGCGCTCAACGATCACTTCACGCGGGTCGACGACCTGAAGGCGGCCGAGCACGCGGTGTTCGCGGTGTCGCTGGCGCCGACGGCGGAAGAGAAGCGCGTGCGCGTGCGGTGGAGCGGGGCGACCGAGAGCGGCACGGTGGTGGTCGAAGTCGACGGCAAGGAGGCGGCGCGGGTGCCGGCGCGGCGGCCGGCGCAGTTGGGCGTGAATTACCTGCGGGTGGATTTCCGGTCGGAGGCGGCGGAGAGCGGGGTCGCGCTCCGGGGACTCGGCATGAAGATCGCGCCATGAAGACGACCGTGCTGGCCATCGCGTGGATCTTGGGTGCGGCGCTGCCGGCGGCGGCGGAGCCGCGGGTGCGGCCGGATTTCGGGCTGGTCTACAACGACGATGCGGATCTGGCGTTCGTGGTGCCGGATCGGGCGCGTTCGGAGGCGCTCCTGCGTGCGAATATCGGCGGGCTGGCGGACACGCCGGTGCGGACGCTGGTCTACTGCATCGGGATGGGCGGCGACCTGCTCTACTACAACACGCGGGTGGCGAGCCGCGTGGCCTGGCGCAAATCGCCGGACGAGACGCCCGGCTCGCTGATGGAAAAACGCATGGAAAACGCGCGCGTGTGCCTGGCGCAGGGGGCGGATGCGGTGCGGACGGCGGGCGAGGCGGCGAAGGCGCTCGGCCTGCGCTTCATCCCGAGCCTGCGCATGAACGACGCGCACTTCATGGTGAAGCCCGACGAGCACGCGATGACGAGCGAGTTTTGGTTCGAGCACCGCGCGCGCTACACGATCAAGGAATCGCCGTTGGCCTTCCAGCCGGCCTACGGCAATTTGCTCGACTACTCGCACGCGGCGGTGCGGCAGCTGCGCCTCGACACGGTTTTCGAGTGCCTGGAGCGCAACCGCGACCTCGTCGACGGATTCGAACTCGATTTCAACCGCTTCCAGGTGTTCTTCCCGCGCGGGCGCGCGGCGGCGGGTGCGCCGCTGATGACGGAGTTGGTGCGCGCGGTGCGGGCGCGACTCGATGCGCTGGCGAAGGACACGGGTCGGCCGATGCACCTCTTCGTGCGCGTGCCGCCGTCGCTCGCGGACTGCACGTTTGCCGGCCTCGAGGTGGCGCGCTGGATGGAGGAAGGCCTCGTGGATCTCGTCTCGCCGGCACAGATCATGACGCTGGCGGGCGACATGCCGATCGCGGACCTGATCGCGCTGGGGCGGCGGCACGGCGTGCGGGTGGCGCCGTCGCTTTATCCGCGCACGAGTTGGCGGCTGGTGTTTCCGCCGCAGACCGAAGGCCGCTACGCGGGCGCGAAGCCCGTGCGCGAAGCGACGCACGAAGAGGTGCGCGGGGCGGCGGCGAGCTACCGCGCGATGGGCGCGGACGGTTTTTACCTGTTCAATTTCTACAACGCCTTCGGGGCGATGCGGCCGCACGACGACAGGCTGCACCGGGTATTCCGCGACCTCGCGCGAGCGGAGAACCTGACCGGCCAAGCCAAGGTGTTTGCCGTGACGAAGAGCTACTACCACGACGGCCCCGGGTCCTACGCCTACGGCAAGCAACTGCCGGCGACGGTCGCGGTGGGCGCGACGCTGCGGCTGGCGCTGGCGACGCCGGAGGATCCGGCGGGGACGGCGTTTCCCCTGCGAACCTGCGAACTGCGCGTCGGACTGCGCGGCGTGCCGGCCGACGGGACGGTGACGGTGCGGCTGAACGGCCGGGCGCTGACCCTCGGGGAGCGCGCGGGGACGAAGACGATCGTCGGGGCGGCGCCGCGGCAGCCGGACCTCGCGGAAGTCTATGTGCACGCGGCGCTGGCGCCGGAGTGGCTGCGGCGCGCGGAGCCGAACGCGTTCGAGATCACGCTGCCCGAGACGGCGGGGACGGTGACCGACCTCGAGGTGCGTTTCGCCTACGAGAACAACCTCGACGCGCTCTGGCAGCGGACGCCGGTGGAACTCAACCGCAGCGCGCCCGCGGCGCGCCCGCGCTGATCGTCCCGGCGCCGCCGCATCCTTTATCCTTCATGCCCTACACGTTTCCCAAATCGGCCGAACTCTTCCAACGCGCCCAACGCAGCATCGCGGGCGGCGTCAACAGCGGTATCCGGAAGCTGGAGGCGCCGGTGCCGCTGTATTTCGCGCGCGGCAGCGGACCGAATCTTTGGGATGTCGACGGGAACCACTATCTCGACTTCCAGCTCGGGCAGGGCGCGCTGCTCTACGGGCACGCGCCGGCGGGAATGGCGGAGGCGATCGCGGCGCAGGCGCGGCTCGGCACGCACTGGGCGGCGCAGTCGGAACTGGAGATCGAGGTGGCGGAGCGCGTGCAGCGCATGATCCCCTCGGCCGAGCTGGTGCGTTTCAACAACTCGGCGACGGAGGCGGTGACGGCGGCGTTCCGGCTGGCGCGGGCGCACACGGGCCGGCGGCTGATTCTGCGGTTCGAAGGGCACTACCACGGCTGGGCGGACGAAGGGCTGGTGGGTTTCGCGAATCCGGCGGCGGCGTGGGGCGACGACGAGCAGCCGGCGCGCACGCATCCGAGCAAGGGTGTGATCCCGGAGGTGCTGGAGCAGTTTGTGGTGGCGCGCTGGAACGACGTGGCGCACCTGCGGCGGAAAGTGGACGAATACCGCGGGCAACTGGCGGCGATCGTGTTCGAGCCGGTGCTCTGCAACACATGCTGTCTCGAACCGGCGGAGGGCCTGCTGGCGACGATCCGCGAGCTGTGCGACCGCGACGGGATGCTGATGATCTCGGACGAGACGATCACGGGCTTCCGTTTCGGCGCGGCCTGCGCGCAGGGCTACTACGGCTATCGCGCGGACCTGACGGTGCTCGGCAAGGCGATCGGCGGCGGCACGCCCTTCGCGGCGCTGGCGGGCACGCGCGCGGCGATGGCGAAGATTTTGTCGGGGGAGGTCGTGCATGCCGGAACGTTGAACGCCAACCCGCTCTGTCTCGCGGCCAGCCGCTGGTGTCTCGACGAGGTGCTGGCGCAGGGGACGGAGCATCCCGTAAAGAGCCAACGGCTGGGCGGGCGGTTGATGGCGGGACTCGCGGACCTCGCGGCGAAACACGGCGTGCCGCTGCGGCCGCAGGGGCCGGGGTTGATCTTCCACGCGGTGATGCTGAAGCCCGGGGCGACGGAGGGGCCGATCCGGGACTACCGCGACTATGTGCGGCGGCACGATGCGCCGCGCTGGGCGCACCTGCGCCGTTGCCTGCTCGAGGAAGGTGTGCGCGCGATCGAGCGCGGCATCTGGTCGGTGAGCCTCGCGCACGGCGACGCGGACATCGACGAGGCGCTGCGGCGGGCGGCGGCGGCGATGGCGCGGCACGCGGCAACCTGGACGGCGCCGGCCTGAGCGGGCCGAACAACGGCGGCCACCGATGGCGAAACGGATCCTCACGGCGGGTTTCTTCCACGAGACGCACACCTTTGTCGCGGAGACGACGCGGTGGGCGGATTTCGACGTGGTCCGCGGCGACGATGTGCGGCGCAAGCGCGGGGACGGCTCGCCGACGGACGGTTTTCTGGAGGAGGCGGAGCGGCAGGGCTTCGCGGTGATCCCGACGGTGGACGCGCGGGCGACGCCGAGCGGGACGGTGGCGGACGAGGCGTTCGAGCAGTTTTGGATGGAGTTCGCGGGGCGGGCGAAAGGGCCGCTGGCGGAAGGCATCGACGGGATCTTCCTCGTGCTGCACGGGGCGATGGCGACGGAGTCGTGGCCGGATGCGGAAGGCGAGCTGCTGGCCCGGATCCGGGCGCTGCCGGGAGCGGCGGGCGTGCCGCTGTTCGGCGTGCTCGACCTGCACGCGAACGTGTCGGCGCGGATGTGCGCGCTGGCGGACGGGCTGGCGATGTATCTGGAAAATCCGCACACCGACGCGAAGCAAGCGGCGATGCGGGCGACGGCGTTGCTGGCGCGGGCGCTGCAGGAAGGGCGGACGCCGCGGATGATGCGGGCGCGGCCGCCGATCGTGTGGGCGCCGCCGGGCACGGGGACGGGCGCGGATCCGATGCGGGCGCTGGGGCGGTTTGCGGCGCAGCTCGAGGCGGAGCAGCCGGAAGTGTGGGCGTGCAACATCGCGGCGGGTTTTTCGTTTGCGGACACGCCGGACACGGGGGTGTCGCTGAGCGTGGTGACGACGGCGCCCTTTGCGGCGGTGCACGGCTGGCTGCACGCGGGGGCGCGGCTCGCGTGGGAGCTGCGCGAGCGCGGCGAACTGCGCTACGCGGCGGTGGATACGGTCGTCGCGCGGCTGGCGGCGGAGCCGCCGGGAGACGGACCGGTGCTGTTGGTGGAGCCGGCGGACAACATCGGCGCCGGAGCGCCGGGGGACGGCACGGGCGTGCTGCGGGCGCTGCTGGCGCACGGCATCGCGCGGAGCCTGGTGGTGATCAACGACCCGGCGGCGGTGGCGGCGCTGGCGGACCTGCCGGTCGGCGGCGAGCGGATGATCGCGGTCGGTGGGCGCGGCTGGGCGGGCGATGCGGGGCCGGTGACGCTGCCGACGACGCTGGTCGCGCGGAGCGGCGGGGGCTTCGACCTCGAGGACCGGCAGAGTCACCTGGCCTCGATGACCGGGATGCGTTTCGAGATGGGGCCGTGCGCGACGGTGCGGAGCGGCGGGACGACGATTTTGCTGACGAGCCGGAAGACGCCGCCCTTCGACCTCGGGCAGCTGCGCAGCCAGGGGATCGAGCCGCGGGAGTTTGCGGTGATCGGGGTGAAGGCGGCGGTGGCGCACAAGCGGGCCTACGATCCGATCACGCGGGCGGCGCACTACGTGGCGACGCCGGGGCCGTGCGCGAGCGACCTGACGGGATTCCCGTGGCGGCGGTTGCAACGGCCGGTGTGGCCGCTCGACGCCGACTGCGCCTTCCGCTGCGATTTCGACTGAAACACCATGAACCCGACCGTCTCCTATCCCCGCGATCCCGACACGCCGACCTCGCACCTGCCGTTCAGCCCGGCGGTGCGTGTGGGCGACCTGATTCTCGTCTCCGGCCAGGCATCGGTGGATGCGGCGGGCGCGATCGTGCCGGACACGTTCGAGGGCGAGTTCCGGCGGTCGGTGGAGAATCTGCGGAAGGTGCTGGTCGCGGCGGGCAGCGATCTCGCGCACGTGGTGCAGACGCGGAACTACGTCCGCGACGCGGAGGACCTGCCGCTCTACAACAAACTTTACCGGGAGTATTTCACCGCGCCGTTTCCGGCGCGGACGACGATCACGAACTGCCTGCCGCCGACGCTGCGCTACGAGATCGAGTGCGTGGCGGTGGCGCGGGGCGCCGCGGCCGCGGCCGGGGCGGGCGCGGGTGGTTGAACGTTGAAGGTTGAAA
>JBILLY010000336.1:0-5580 GCA_044375835.1 Opitutaceae bacterium | reverse complement strand
AGAGACGGAGAGACGGAGAGACGGAGAGACGGAGAGACGGAGAGACGGAGAGACGGAGAGACGGAGAGACGGAGAGACGGAGAGACGGAGAGACGGAGAGACGGAGAGACGGAACGCGGGGGGCTTTAGCCGGAATGCGGGCGCGGAGCGAGGGCGGAGATGTTTGGGCTTGCCGTTCTACTACAAATGTAGTTTTTACTACTACACGAAGCCACGATGAGTGCACCGAAGGATTTCAAACCCACGCGGCTCGAGTTGGAGCTGCTCAACGCCCTGTGGACGCTGGGGCCGGCGTCGATCCGCGAGATTCAGGAAAGCCTGCCGGCGGCGACGCGGCCGGAATACACGACGGTGCAGACGATCGTCTACCGGCTGGAGGAAAAGGGCGCGGTGGAGCGGACGAAGAAGATCGGCAACGCGCATATCTTCGCGGCGACGGTGTCGCGGCAGTCGGCGCTGGGCAATTTGATCGACGATTTCATCGGTTCGCTCGGGGGCTCGGCGGAGCCGCTGGTGGCGCACCTGGTCGAGACCGGGAAGATCGGGTCGGCCGAGCTGAAGCAGATGGAGAAGCTCCTGAAGGAGCGGCGGGCGAAGTAGCGCGCGGGCCCGGGCGCGTAGGCGAATTTCCCCATGAACACGTTGCTCCGACTCGACCCCGCGGGCGCCGCTTGGCTGCCCGGTCTGCTCACCCACCTCTGGCAATCGACGGTCGTGGCGGCGGCGATGCTGGGCCTGCTGGCGCTGGCGCGAGGGCTGCCGGCGCGGACGCGGCAGGCGCTGGGCTGGGGCGCGCTGGTGAAATTCGCGGTGCCGGTGAATGTGATCGCGGAGGCGATGGCGCGGTGGGGCGGGGCGGCGGAGTGGGCGGAGCCGGTCGCGACGGTGTGGCTGCCGGTGGCGGCGGCGGGCGGGACGACGGCGTCGGTCCCGGCGGCGGGCCCGGGGCTCGGGGCGGTGCTGGCCGGAGTCTGGGGGGCGGGAGTCCTGCTGGTGTTGGGGTTCTGGATACAACGGGCGCGCCGCGTGCGGCGGGAGCTGCGGGCGGAAGAGGGGCCGGCGACGCCGGAGCTGGCGGCGGCGGTCGCGCGGGCGGCGGCGCGGGCGGGATTGCGGCGCGCGCCGGAGACGCGGCGGGTGGGGGCGGAGGCTGCGCCGGGGGTGGTGGGTGCGTGGCGGCCGGTGCTGGTGGTGCCGCGGGGCCTGCCGGAGGCGCTGACGGCGGCGGAGCTGGACGCGGTGCTGCTGCACGAATGCGTGCATGTGCGGCGACGGGACACGGGGTGGGCGGCGGCGCGCGCGGCGCTGGCGACGGTGTTTTGGTTTCATCCGTTGGTGTGGGTGCTGCACCGGCGCGTGGGCCTGGAGACGGAGCAGGCCTGCGACGAGCGCGTGGTGGAACTGACCGGCGAACCGGAGACCTATGCGCGGGCGCTGGTGGGCGCGGTGCGGCATGCGCTGGGCGCGACGCCGGCGGGCTACGCCGCGGCGACGACGCCGCCGGTGGTGGTGCGGTTGCGGGCTATTCTGGCCCTGCCGGAGCGGCGGGCGCGGCCGTGGGCGAGCGCGGTGGTGCTGGCGGCGGCGACGGCGGTGTTCGGACTGAGCGTGCGGGCGGGCGCGGTGGGGACGCAGGCGGCGGAAACCAAAGCGGCGACGAAGATCGCGGTGGATGCGGTCGCGACCGGGGCGTCCGCGCCGCCGGCCCAGAAGCCGCGACGGGTGGTCGGCGAGGTGGCGATGACCAGCGACGCGGTGACAACGGACGCGATGCGGGCGACGGCGAACGTGAGCCTGTTGCAGCGCGGCGTGCCGTTCGACGAGGTGGCGCTGGATCGCTCGGTGCGGGCGTTGTATGCGACGGGACAATTCGAGTCGATCGAGGTGCGGACGCAGCTGGTCGACGGCGCGACGGTGAACGTGACCTATGTCGTCCGGTTGAGGGGCGCGGCGCGGGGCGGGGAGATCCCGGGACTGCCGGCGGTGGGGGACACGTTCGAGATCGGTGGGCCGAAGACGCCGGCGGCGCTGGCGGCGGAGGCGTTGGCGGAGGCGCAGCGCACGGTGGCGAAAACGCAGACGGAATTGGCCGCGCTGCGGGAGGCGCGGGCGGCGGAGGTGGCGCGGCAGCGGGCGCTCGACGCGGAGGCGGAGCGGGCGCGGGTGGCGGCGGGCGGGGCGGCAAAAGAAACGCCGCGGGCGGCCTCGCGGGAGCCGCCGGGGCGATCGATCTTGGCGCCGATCATCACGGCACCGGTGCCGCCGCGGAGCGGTTACACGGCGCCGGTGATACCGATCGCGCAGCTCGACCAGCGGCCGGTGGCGCGGTTTCAGACGCGGCCGCGGTATCCGTATCAGCTGCGCAAGAACGGCGTCGCGGGCGAGGCGGTGGTGGATTTCGTGGTGGACGCGGAGGGCAACGTGGCGGAGCCGGTGGCGGTGCGGATGACGCACGAGGACTTCGGCGCGGCGGCCGTCGACGCGGTGCGGCGGTGGCAGTTCAAGCCGGGGATGAAGGACGGGCGGCCGGTGGCGACGCAGCTGCAGGTGCCGATCGTTTTCACGCCGAACGAAAACTGAGCGCGGCGCGGCGGCGGCGCAGGTGGCGCGGTCGGCGGGCGGATGCGGCGGATGCGGGCCGGGGCGACCGGTGGGGACGCGGCCGGCGCGGGCGGGCGTTGGTGCCGGCGACGACGAGGGCGGGGCCCGCGATCAGCCGGCGCAGGGCCGGCGGGAAGCGCGGCGCGGACTCAATATTTCTGGCCGAGGCGCCGGTAGATGAAGCTGAGGAGCCAGGCGGGGCCGATCAGGAGAAAGACGATGTCTTTGAAGAAGGACGGTTTTTTGCCCTCGATCTTGTGGCCGACGAACTGGCCGATCCACGCGAGCACGAAGGCGCCGGCGCAAAGTTTCCAGACGGGGACGGGCACGGTGAGTTCGAGGACGGCGAGGCCGGTGTAGCAGAGGGCCATCCAGAAAAACATGCCGGCGGCGATGGCCGGGGAGAGTTTCACGTAGACGGCGAGGGCGGCGATGATCGCGACGAGGGCCCAGTTGAACCACGGCGCGGCTTCCATCCAGGTCTCGGGCACGGGGATCGACCAGACGAAGCCGAGCACGGAGAAGAAAATCACCGGGACGCAGATCCAGTGGATGAGTTCGTTGGCGGCGTTTTGGTGGCTTTCGCCGTAGTCGGCGAACCACTGGTCGGCGGTTTTGCGGGCGAGCATGGGAAGCCGGCCCCGGGGGGCCGGCAGTTGAAAGTTGAAGGTTGAACGTTGAAGGCTCGAACGCTGGCGGCGGCGCGCGGCGGGTAGACCGGGGCGGGGCGGGCTATACGCGGAGGAAGATCTGCTTTTGGTAGAGGAAGCGCGCGAGGAGCAGCATGAGGGCGAGGCCGACGACGGCGACGGCGAGATTGCCCCAGCCGGCGCCGAGCGCGGTGTCGAGCCAGGCGGAGACATCGCCGCCGGCGAGGCGCGCGGCGAGGCGCCGATAACCGACGATGCCGCTGATGAGGTAGAGGGTGATCGGGTTCATGCCGATCCAGACGAAGGGCACGCACCAGCGGCGCCAGCCGCGGACATCGATCGCGTAGTAGAAGGCCGCGAGCAGGAGCGCGCTGTAGCCGCCGGCGACGAGGACGAAGGACGAGGTCCAGATCTTCTTCACGACGGGGAACTGCAGGCCCCAGAGGAAGCCGAGCGCGACCATCACGGCGCCGGCGACGGCGAGCGTGCGGACTTTTTTCAGTTCGTCCCAATCGGTGCGGCGCACGAGCAGGCCGGCGAAGACGCCGAGCAGACAGGAGACGACGGCGGGGAAGGTGCTGAGCAGGCCCTCGGGGTCGTAGTAGACATCGTATTTGCGGCCGGGGAGGTATTGGAAATCGAGGTGGTCGCTGAGGTTGCGGCCGGGGTCGTAGCCGCCGGTGCGGGTGGCGGTCACGGAGTCGAAGAGGGCGCGGGCCTGGGCGGGCGTGGGTTTTTCGACCCCGAGGCGGGCGGGCACGGCGGCGCGCTCCATCTGGACGTCGCGGATCGGGACGAAGGTGAGGAGGGCCCAGTATCCGAGAAGGATGGACGCGCCGATGGCGGCGAGGGCGCGGGGGCGGAAGAAGCAGAAGAGGAGGCCGGCGGCGGTGTAGGCGAGGGCGATGCGCTGGAGGACGCCGAGGACGCGGATGTCGGGCCACTTGGTCTGGAAACCGCCGGCGTAGAAGAGGCCGAGGGCGAAGAGGAGGCCGCCGCGCCAGAGGACGCGTTTCACGGCGGCGGCGCGGCCGTGGGTCTCGATCAGGCGGTTGAGGGAGAACACGACCGAGACGCCGGCCATGAAGACGAAGAGCGGGAAGATCAGGTCGTAGAAGGCGAAGCCGGCCCAGGCTTTGTGGTCGATCTGGCCGGCGAGCACGCGGAGCGGGGCGACGTCGAAGACCTTGGCGAGGGCGTGGACGAGGGCGTCGGCGCCGAGGATCCAGAACATGTCGAAGCCGCGCAGGGCATCGAGCGAGACAAGGCGGGCCGACGGGGGTGTCGCGGCGGCGGGAGCGGCGGGGAGGCTCATGCGGTGGGCGGAGCAGACGGGTTTCGACGCGGGCGGTCAATGGCGCGGGCGGTCAATGGCGCGGGGCGGACCGGCGGCGCGACCGGGAGGCGCGGGTGGACGGCGGGAGGGGAGACGTGCGCGGGCCGGCGAATGCCGCACTCCGCCCTTGCGCGGGGGCGGTGGACGGCTCCTTTTCGCGGCATGAAGGTTTCGTTCACGCAAAAGGAATACCAACGCCTGCTGGAGCTCGCGCACCTCGGCCTGTGGGTGGCGGGGTCGCGGCCGGAGGATCCGGCGACGATGCCGGAGCGCTATGCGGACGTGGCGCAGAAGGTGTTCGGGTTGGCGGAGATGTTCGGCTGCGCGGACCTGGTGGAGGCGGACGTAAACGGCCAGCTGTTTCCCAACGAGAAACTCACCGACGGACCGGCGGGCGAGAAGCTCGACCGCTACAACGAGGACGTGTTCTGGAGCGAGCTGGTGAGCCGGCTGGCGGAGCGCGATTTGCGCGCCGAGCTGGGGCCGACGAAACTGAGCGAGGAGCTGAGCGAGGAAGAGGAAGACCGGCTGGCGGCGCTCGAGGACGGCTACTGGCGCGAATTCGAGACGAAGGGCGCGGACAACCTCGTGGTGCTGCGCGGCGGCAAGGGTTGATCGCCGCCCGCAACTGCCCTCTGCTGCCGGTGCGCCGGCCCCGTTTCGGCTTTTTTCCCCCATGAACTCCACCCCCGCTTCCGCTTCCACCTCTTCCTGCACGCGCCGCGATTTCGTCGGCCGCCTCGCCGCGGCCGGCGCCGCGCTGCCGCTCGCGGGCGTCGCCGTCGGCACCGCGTCGCGGGTCGCGGCGGCCACGACTCCGGCGGCCGCGGGTCCGAGCGTGATCCATGTTTTCTCGAAGCCGTTTCACATGCTCTCGCACGCCGAGACGGCCAAGCTCATCGCCGGGAGCGGCGCGGGCGGCATCGACTACACGGTGCGCACGCAGCAGCCGCACGTGTTGCCGGCCAAGGTGACCGAGGACCTGCCGCGGGC
>JBILLY010000032.1:0-14568 GCA_044375835.1 Opitutaceae bacterium | reverse complement strand
GAGCGGGAAGGTGCGGGTGCGGAGCGCGTCGATGGCCGCGGCGATCACGGTCGTGAGCACGGCGAAGGCGGTGACCTCGGGGTAAAAAACGGCGACGGCGGAACCGAGGATCGAGAGAACAAGAATGTGGGGGACGAGGGCCCGAAAGGTGCGCGGCAGGCGGCCGGTGAGCACGGCGGTGACGGCCAGGACGAGGCCGAGTCCACCGACCTGGGCGATGAGCTGGTAGAGCGTGCCCAGCATGAAGAGCGGGCTCAGGGCGAGCAGGGCGGCGGTGACGAGTGCGGCGCGACGCCAGCGACCGCGGTGGAGCACGAGGGCGGCGGTGGACGAAATCTGAATGAGGCCCAGCCCGATGATCACGGGCATGAAAATGTGCAGGGATTTGATCCCGGTGAGCGCGGAGACCCAGGAGAGGGTGAGCTCGCTGCCGAAGCGCATGAGGCCCGGCACGTGCATGAACCAGTAGTATTGCGCGATATCGGTGCCGGCGAGTTCCTCGACGGACGGGGCGCGCCAGAAACCGAAGTCTTTGCCGCGTTCGGCGGCGAGGCAGTAGTTGACGTAGTCGTCGTTGACGTAGCTCAGCCAGCCGAAGCCGAAGCGCAGGGCGGGCCAGCCGGTCCAGACGAGGGAAAAGAGGATGACCGCGGCGAAGGGGAGCAGCGCCCGCGCCGGGAACACGAGGCGGCCGCGGCGGGTTTCCCAAAGAAGCAGGCCGAGCGAGGCAACGGCGAGGAGCGAGGCGAGCGGCCAGACAAAGGCGCGGACGGGAAGGTCGGCCTGGTTGAGGGCCATGACGGCCAGCAGCATCACCGCGAGGCCAGTGGCGGGGCTGATGAGCCACGCGCGGAGATGCCCGCCGCGCCATCGGCAGCCCGCCAAGGTGGCCCGGCCGACGACGGCCAGGAACACAAAGAAGGCGAGAGAGAGGGCGAGAGCCGACATGAACCGTCTTGCCTACGACGATTCAGCGGGGCGCTGCAACTGCGGACCTTGCGGCGGCGAGGCAGGCGGCGACGGCATCGTGGGCCTGGCGAGCGAGCGCGGCGAGGCGAGCCGGCGCGCCAGCGGAAGGAAGCGTCGACGCAGGCGAGGCGGCGAGGCCGGCGGACGGTGCGAGCGCGGCAAAGGCGGCGGCGGTGGACGGGGCATCGGCGTCGGGGGCGAGGGTGGGGAGCGCGAGATCGGCGGCGAGGCCGCGGAGTTTTTCGTTGGTGGTGACAACCAACACGCGCGAACCCGCCCACGCGCCGGTGATCGCGGCGTGAAATCTGGACGTGACGAGCCACGCGGCGCTGGGCCACGCGGCGAGGACGGCGGCAAGCGGGGCGCCCGGGATTTCGGGCGAAACGAGGCGCCAGCGGGTGCGCTCGGGGGGCGGGAGCGCGGCGTGGAGGGCGAGTTCGGCGCCGGGCAGGGGGCGGGATTCCTGGGCGAGCCAAACGCGGTCGGAGGCGGGCAGGGCACGGGCGCAGGCGAGCGCGTGGGGTTGGCCGGGCCAAGAGCCGTAGTCGAAGTTGGTGACGAACGCCAGCCGGCCAGTGACGGCGGCGGGCGGAGGCGTGGCGGCGAAGAAAAGGTGCGAGAGATCGGCGCCCGCCGTTACCGGCGGGGCGGCGGGGAGCGCGGCGAGGCGGGCGGCGGACGCGGGGTCGCGGGTCCAGATGCCGGAGGCGCGGCGCAGGAGGGCGCGGGTGTCGGGCAAGTCGAGCTCGGTGGTGGTTTGCACGCCGACACCCAGGTAGAGCATGGGTTTGCGGTGGGCGGCGCAGAGGTCGGCGTCACCGAGCAGGTGGTCGACGAACCAGCGCGAGAGGGCGTTTTGGAACGGAGAACCACCGAGACCGATCCAGGCATCGCTGGCGGCGATCGCGCGAGCGCGGGATTCGACGTCGCAGGGCAGCCATTCGATCTCCGGGAAGCGGTCGCGCAGCGGTGTGAGGTCGAACGGCACGCAGCAGGTGCACGTGGCACCGGGGGCCAAGGTGCGGAGGGCGCCGAGGAATCCGGCGAGCATGAAATCGTCGCCGAGATTGCCCGCGCCGTAGAAGTGGTGGCCGAGGTGGAGACGCAAAGGGGGAGGAGAGGGCGCGGCGGAAGGGCAGGCGGCGCGAGCGGAGCGGAGGAGCGGATTAGTAGGCGAACGCCACTTTGACGTGCGTCCGATAGCGGTGTGGCTGGGGGTTAGGTAGACGGGTCACTTGCCAGCCGTGATCCAGCGCAAAACTCAACGATCCGGCGATGGCAGCTCTCAGGCCAAGTCCGACGCTGGCCAGAGCCGCGTGACGACGATCGATCCCGATGCGATGTTTAAAGTCAGTCGAACCCGCGTCGAAGAAGAAGATCGGTCGATAGTCGAGACTACGGCGTCGATTCGGCCCGAGATCAACCGGTTTGGAGCGAACGGGCGGCTGTATTTCTTGCGTGAGGACAAACCCTCGATCTCCGACGAAGGTGTTTTCTTGGAACCCCCGGACACTCGTGGCGCCACCGATGGTTATCTGCTCCCCGGACATCAGATTGGTGCTGGCGGCTTGGACGAGAAGCTTAGAATTCAATTCCCAGCCGCCGCCCAGGGCGAGCGCTCGCTGCAGGGTGAGATTTCCGACCAAGTAACGGGCCTTCGCACCGAATCGAACAGGGGCGAGCGCGGCGTCGGTATTTCGCGAATTGAAGTCGCCCGGACTGGCCGATACGGAAACTCCCGCCAACCAAGCCCCGCGCTGGTCGCGTCGGAGGGAGGAAAACCCGAAATTGACGAGAAAGGTGTCGATGCTGGACGCTTCGACTTCCGACCCGCCGAACTCCAGGTTGTTGTTGCTTTGTTTGTAGTTCAGGGACCCGAACGCCTCGAGCGGAAGCCATCGGTTCTTAATGGGGGCGGAGTAGCGAAGCTCCGTCGTTAGGTTCTTGCCGTCCTGCACAAACAAGCCGTCGAAAAAATCCGGTCGTGCGCGCGAGTAGGAAGCGGAAGCCTGCAGGTGATGGCGCCAAGGAAGGGGAATCCGATAGTTGACCGCGTGGGCGAGATATTTGCGGCTCAGATTGGTTGTCACCATCTGGTAGGACAACTCGTGATCCTTGCCCCAAAGGTTGCCGTAGGATGCTCCCCCAAAAATGCGGTGGGAGCCAATCACATCATTGCCGCCGTTGTCGAACGACGCATGGGCCCGAAGCGGAAACCGCTCTTCGACTCCGATGATCAAATTGGCTTCGCCGGAATCGGGAATGGGGTCGATGTGGACCCTGACACGCCGGAACGGGCTGTTGTTGGTCCATGTGAGCGCTTGATCCAGCTCGGATAGGCGAAGCAACTCGCCGCGTTCCACGCGGAGTTTTTCCCTGATCAACGATTCGCTGAACCAGCGGTTGCCCTGAATTTTAATATCCCTGAATTTTCCCAGCAACACTGCGACCCGGACCGCACCGTCCGAGATTTTCTGCTGTGGAATGATCGCGGTCGCAATCGGGTAGTCCCGCTGTCTAAAGTAAGCTTGGATCACTTGGGCGAGAGCCACCAGGAGCCGCTCGTTGATCGGGCGGTTCTCAGCCGCCGCCAACACCTTGGCCAGGTCGCTGGCGTCGATGCCCGAAACGGGGGTGGGCACAACCACGAAGCCACGGTCGGGCTGTTTCGTTAGCCGTTCGGCGGAGTCGATGGTCGTTTCGATCAGGATTTGCTTGAGCAGGTATTCAGTTGGCTGTGCCGCCGCGTCTGCCGCGAACAACGCACCCCCCAGGAAAACGGCGGCGAGCAGCCGGGACAGCGGCCGATGCAGTCGGAGCAGGGTGTTTGTTCGCGCGAATTTCATAGTGATCCGGTGGTGACCGACCGCATTGCCGGTTGGTATGGAAAGCGGCCTGATATGCCATTCGGATGACGCCAAGGTCAACGTGTCTGTTCCGATGAATCTGCCCCACCGGTTGTCTCTGTCCGCGGATTCGCGGCAGGTTCACGGTGCGGACTGAGCGATCCGGTTGGGGCGATCGGGCGGCCATGGTTTGAGTCGGTCGGGCGGGGACGAAACCTGCTGCGCTGGCGGTCCGCCAAGGCCTCCTCGCGCATCAGCCGGGCGCCCTGCGTTTTTCCAGCCCGCTCGACTTGGGCTCGCAGCAGAGCGGTCAGGGGCCTGTAGCCGTAGCTGGCAGGTGGCTGCAACGAACGTGTATAGCTTTGGGGGGAGCGCCTCGTCAGCACGGGTTCGGCATTGGTTGCCGACCGAGCCCCGCGCATGATGGACGCTGAGAGAGATCTCCTTCGTCTCGCCTCGGAGGGTGATGGGATTCCGTCTCCATTTGCCGGATTGCCCCTGATTGCTCGACGAAGGGCTGATGAAGGTCCCCGCACTTTGTCAGCATCTCACAATGCTCCTCCAGCTAGTGAGTCTATTTGCGCAGCCAGTCTAAGACTGGTCGGGGAATTATCTGCCGGTTGACATAAGCAGCCATCGCGTGGCCGAGGATCGATATGATTCGGTGCGCGAGGTCCGGGCTGTTCCCCGGTGGTTTTCCGGGGCCCGCGGGGGCGAACGCGCCGGTAGACTCTGGCGGCAGCGGAACGGTGCCGGCCAAGGGGCCGAATACCTCGGTCTTTTTCCGCCACGGTTTGTCGATGGGCAAAAACATGTGGGACTACCGGGCCCCACCAAGTGTCGTCAGAGGTCCAGATCCGGTGCGATTCGCTGATTTGATACTCGTCTGGCGAGGATGCGTCATTATCTGGACGGGATGCGTCTTAGTTTCGAATCAGATCGGAGCCGGTGGGCGTTACTCGCGGGAACGTGGCTTGCGGTCGCGTTCCTCTTGGTCGTCCATATGCTGCAGGCCCGGCTGTATCTGGAGAATGTGGGCAAGTTGGGTTTGCGAGGGCAGTCCACGACCAGCACACCGCTTTCCGCCGCGTATCCAGCCTTTGCGGCCGATGCCCAAACTTGGGTCAGGCACGCGTTGGCACTCTCGGAGGGAGATGCGGTGCGCTTGCGCCGCACCTCAATTGACAACGGGCTCGACGGAAGAGAGGTGCATTGGAACTCGGCTTGGGCATGGTGCATCCTCGGAGCCGGTCGTTTGGAGAGTTTGGTGACCGGACGACCGCTGCCGGAGTCAATCGAGCGAAGCACGCTTTGGCTGCCTGGTTTGGCGCTGTTTTCGGCCGTGGTTGCGATCTCCTGGTTGGCGAGTCGGGTCTTCGGAGGTGCGGTGGCCGTGATGATTGCCTTCGGGATGGTGGGGCACCCGAGGGTCTTTGAAGGTTTCTACCCGCGCTATGTCGATCACCACGGTTTGCTCACGGTTTCCGTGTTCGGCTTGGTGCTCGGCGCGGTCATGATGGGCGCCGGGTGGTTCGGCGCAAACCAACCGGGGGCGGCTGCAATGCTGCCACCCGACCTCCGATTCGCGAAATTCGGCGCCCGTGTATCGGCGGTGTTCGGCGCATTGGGTATGTGGGTCAGCGTAGCCTCGGCGATTCCGCCGATTGCGGTCGTGGGGTTGAGCGGCCTCTTGGTCGCGGTCCTTCGTGGAAAAGCAACTCAGCTGGCGGGCGGGCACTATTCGCTGGAAATCTGGCGCACTTGGGGGACCACCGGCGCCGCGGCGAGCTTCTTCTTTTACGTTCTGGAGTATTTTCCAAATCACCTGGCTCTCCGGCTGGAGGCCAATCACCCATTCTACTCGATCGCATGGTGGGGGGCTGGCCGCTTGGTGGGTGAGATAGGAAATTGTGGGTTTAGGACCAAAGGACTTAGGTGCATGGAGTGGAATCGGATGGCGCTTCCCTTAGGCATGATCGCGATTGCCCCGCTGGTGATCGTTCTGGGGGGCGAGAGGGTCTTTCTGCCACTGAATCCGTTCATGAGCAATTTGCACAAGAGTATTCAGGAGTTTCTTCCCCTTTGGCAGAGCTTCGCGGCGGCTGGCTGGACGTCGTTTCTGTGGGTCGGTGTCGTCGAGAGTCTACCACTTTGGACCGGGCTCGTCTTGCTTGTCTTTTGGGGGCGCCGGCTCCCGATCCTGCTGTGGTTCGGGGTCTTGGCATCCGCACTTTTTGCCGCGATGGCTTGGATCCAGTCTCGCTGGCTGCTGAATGCGAGCGGTGCCCAGTTGGTGCTTCTGCTGCTGCTTGTCGGTTGGTTAGTCTGGGGGCGAAGTGCGCGTTTGGTCTGGAGCGTGGTGACAGCTGTAGTGGTCGTTGCTTTTGTGGCTCCGGCCTCGGTTCGATACTGGGCGATCAAGTCGGAAGTAGTCGGGACGAGAGTCGCACCCAAGGATGCGCAAATGGCGCTTGCAAGGGATATCGCGGCGACAATCCGCGCGTCCGCGCCCAATTCACCGGTGGTTTTGCTGTCCAGTCCAAACAGCTCAACGTCGATCGGTTACTACGGCCGGTTCCACACCTTCGGCACCCTTTATTGGGAAAACCTAGGGGGACTGAGGGCGGCGGCGGAGATTTTCTCGGCGCTCCCGGATACCGATGCGGCCGCCTTGGCAAGAAAATACAAGGTAACCCATGTTGCCATGGTTTCCGAAGAGAACTTCATCGAGCAGTATTTCCGGCTCATCAATCCGTCGGGAACTGCGGAGGACCTCAAGCGCTCGCTCGGATATCGTCTATTGGTGGACCGCGCGGTGCCCACTTGGCTGCAGATGATCCCATACAAGGTTCCCGACGATTTGGCCCCGTTGAAAACTACCGTAATGCTTTTCAAGGTGGCCTTCGACCAGTCGCCCGCCGACGCGATCTACCATATCGCGTTGGCCAAGATTGCCGCCGGGGATACCCGGGAAGCCGAGGCGGATTTTGATTTGCTCACGGAAAAATCTCCGGACTCCCACCAGCCCTGGCTGAGGAAAGGCGAGTTGCGATTTGCGGCAAAAGACTGGGATGGGGCGCTCAGGGCTCTTGCGGCGGGAATTGCCCGCGCGCCGCCCGCAGAGCGCGGAACGCTTTACGCCAATGCCGCTGCCGGATTCTACGGTCAGAAAAAATACGGCCATACGATCGAGCTCTACCAATCGGCCTTGCGCGGTGGCTTCGATCCGGTGCTCGGATCGTATTTGGCGTTCGTCCTGGCGACGGCCGAGGACGACGCGCTGCGCAACGGTTCGGAATCAATCCGATTGGCGCAGGCCGCCGTCCGTTCGCAGCCGGACTCGATCATCGCTTGGAGCGCATTGGCCGCTGGATACGCTGAATCCGGCGACTTCGAACAGGCAGTCGCCGCTGGGGAAAAGGCCGTTGGCCTCGCCCGCGAACAAAAAGACGCAGCAAGCGAGCGCGTCGGGGCAGAACGGCTCTTGGTCTATCGGCGCCGGCAGCCGGTTCGCAACTGATCGATGCAACTGATCCCCTGCTACCCGCGTCGCCGCGGTCGGAGGCTCCGTGCTTCCCTGTGACGCCACCGGTCTCGCGGGAGAAATTTGAACTTGCGCTGGAGTGCAAACACCCCTTTCAAACTGTCCTTTGTTAGGCGTAATCTAGTCAAAACATCATCCCAATACATGAAAAAAGCATCCAATACCCGGTTGTCGCTGCGCAAGTTGCTGCTTGCGTCGATGGCTGTCGGACCGATCGCGGTCCTTCCTGCTCCCGTCTGGGCGGCAGTTCCGACTGCTCAGGAGTTCACGGTCACCAGCGGTTCAGCTACTTGGTCCACCGCTGGCGCGAACAACGGCACGGTGTCTTCCAGTTCGGAAAAGCTGGTCTTGGTCTGGAACCAAGGCAAATTCAACATCCCCGCCGGTGATACCATCAATTTCACCATTCCCTCGAGCGGTGCGGTTCTGAACAAAGTTGGTTACGAAGTCTCTGGCGCTCTGCGTGGCGCGCAGGACAATGTCGCCATCGACGGCACACTCTTCTCTACCGGCAAGGTGTTCATCCTTGCGAACGGCGCCATTTCGATTGGCGGCGTCGCCAGCATCACCACCAACGGAGGTCTCTTCCTTTCCACGCTGGAACAGGGCAATGATTTCGACTTCCTGACCAACGGTGTGCTTGGCACTACCGGTGCCTCCAAAGGCACGGTCACGATCGGTGGAGCAACCGCTCCCACGATCTCGGGATTGTTGGATGCTTCGGCCGGAACCTTGGTGGTGAATCAGGCGACCGTGACGGGCGATGTGATCCTTCGGTCCGTGACTGCGGGTCAAGCTTTGGACCTAGCGGTCCAGGGGTCTTTGGCTGCGGGTGGTAACCTCACCGTAAGCACCAACAACGGCGCCATCAGCGGCACGAATGCTGTCACCTCCGGCCTCCAGGCTACTGGAAATCAGACGGCTTCGTTCAACACCGGCACGACCGGTGGTGTCGCCGTCAACGTGTCCAACGCAGGTAACAATTTCGAGTTCGTGACGGTCAATGCGATCGGCGCTGGCTCCAATGTGACGCTGCGCGACAGCAACATCCTGACGCTCGGCGCTTCGACGATCGGTGGCAACCTCGACGTTACCGCCGCGGGCACGACCGACTCGGTTGCGATCGCGACCAACGGCACCGTCGCGGTGACGGGTGATGCCAAGTTCACGACGACGGCCGGCGCCAGCGGTGTGAATATCGGCAACAACAGCACCGTCGGCGGCAGCCTTTTCGGTGCGACGAGCAACTCGAACTTCACGTTCAACGGCCTCGGTCCGATCAAAATCGGTGGAACCGGCATCAACACCGGCACCGGTAACCGCAGCAACATCAGCATCACCACGAATGGCACGCTCTCCGTTGAGAGCGCCCTCACGACGACCGGCAACGCCTCGGCTGGCGGCGGTATCACCCTCACTGCCGGCTCGATCACGACGACCGCGACTGGCGTGATCAATCAGGGTGCCGGCACTGGTTCCACCGTGTCGTTCAATGCCACGACGGGTTCCATCGCCATCGGTGCGACCGTCGACGCTTCCCGCGTCGCTATCACGACTGCGGGCGGCAACGTTACCCAATCCGCAATCATCACGACGCGCAACGCGACGACCAACTCCCCGATCAGCGTCGGAACCGGAACCGCCACGCTCACGCAGGCCAACAGCTTCGCCGCCGGTCAGACCCTCCGTGTCACCGGTGCGTCCGCCTCGATCACGAACAGCCAGAACACCGTCCTCGGCACGTCCAACGTCACTGGCAATCTCTCGCTCACCACAAGCGGCGCAGCGACGATTCAGATCGGCCAAGGCCTCGGCACTGCCGCCGAGTCGATCAACGTCGGTGGCATTCTCTCGGCCACCACGGCCGGCGGTGCGATCACCGATCAAGACTACGGTTTGATCAACGTTTTCGGTGGTCTTAACCTCACTTCGACGGGCGGCGCGATCACGCTCGATGCCGCTACCGCCAACGGTGCGCTGGCCCCGACCGTGCGCTACGGCGTGGTCAACGCCAACGCCGGCGCGGGCGCCATCAGCCTCGCCGAAACCACGAGCCTGAACCTCGGCAACATCACCACGACCTCGACGCTGACTGCGCGCAGCACGACGGGTTCTATCGTTGACTCCGGTGTGCTTAACGTGACCGGCGTGGCGAAGTTCATTGTTCCCGCGGCCGAGACGGTCGTCCTCGACGTTGCCAATCACAACATCGGCACCGTTGTTGTCCAAGGCGGCAATGCCAACTCCGTGCTCGTAGGTGCCGCCACGATTCTCGGCGGTGAAACCTCCGTCACCGGAAACCTTACGCTTTCCTCCTCGGCTGGCGCTATCACGTTGGGTAGCGCTGCCGGCACGGCCAGCGTTACGGGTAATCTCGCGGTCAGCTCGGCCGGAACGATCATCGTCAACAACGGTGTTTCGGTCACGGGTAACCTCGCGCTTACCTCCTCCGATACGACGGCCACTTCGATCACCGACACCGCCACCGGCGTGCTGGTCGTGACTGGCAATACCACGCTCAAGACCTCTGGCGGCCTGACGCTCGACTCCGCTGGCAATGACTTCACCAACTTGGTGTTCGACGGCGTTGCCCTCGATGCCCGCGTCGACGACAAGACCGCTCTCACCGTGTCCGGCACGGCGACGGGCTTGGTTGATGTTCGCGCCGGTGCAAACGCCGGTGGTGTTGCCGCCGCGTGGAACCTCCAGCTGGGTAACCTCACCGCCGGCAGCCTTGACGCTCGCGCCCAAGACGGCGGTGGCGGCAACTCTGGCACGATCACGCAGCTCTCCGGCACCAGCCTCCGCACGGAAGGCGCGGCGTCCTTCACGACCGATAACGCCAACATCGTGATCAACAACTCGGGCAATAACTTCGGCCGCGTCAGCGCCTCTACCGGTAACGGCGGAGTCACCCTTCGTGAAATGGGCACGTTGAAGCTCGGCACGATCACCACCAACGGCACTGCTTCCTCGATCACCAGCGAGACCGGCAGCATCATCGAAGACACCGTTACCGCGACCACCTACACGACGACCAACGCGACCCTCACGTTGAACGCTCCGGCAGGAAACATCCAACTCGGTCGCGCCACGACGACCCTGACCGCCGGTGCTTCCACGAGCATTGTCGCCTCCGCGCCGTCCGGCTCGGTGCAGCTCTTCAGCAGCACTGCGAACTTGGCGCTCGGCAACATGACCGCCAACTCGTTCTCCGTGATTCACACGGGCACGGGCAACCTGACGCAGTCCGGCTGGGTGCGCTCCTTCGGCCCCGCCAGCTTCACCTCGGCGGGCAACCTAATCATCAGCAACACGACCAATAACTTCGGCCGTGTTTCCTTGATCGCCAACGGTGCCGCGTCCAAGAACGTGACCATCACCGAAGCGGGCACCCTGAATCTCGGCAAGGTCGAGATGGTTGCGAGCGCCACCGGTAACTTCACCGCGACCTCGGTCAACGGTGACATTATCGACAGCGGTTTGGCCGGCGTTAAGCCGGGTGGCACCGTCGGTGCTGCCGGCTCCGGTATCGTGTCTCTGAGCGCCGCCAACGGTAACATCATCCTCGATGACCCGACGACGGACTTCCCCACCTCCTCTACCGGTGGTGTGGTGTTCAATGCTTCGGGCAACGTTACGCTGTCGCCTCTGGGTGGCACCACCCTCTGGCTCGGCACCTCGAGCCAGCCCTCGACGGCCGGCAACCTGACGGTTACCTCGGCGACCGGCTCGATCAACAACGCCGGCAACATCACGGTCTCCGGTCTGGCCTCCTTCTCGGCCGGTAACGGCGACATCACGATGGCGCAATCCGCCAATCAGTTCGGTTCCGTTCGCTTTGTCGGCAAACAGGTCAGCATCAGCCAGACGAGCAACATGAACGTCCAGACCGGTTCGTCCGCGATCGGCAATGCTTCGCTCGCCTCCACCGGCGGCAACATTACGATCACGAACGTCGGAGGTGGTGCGGTTTCCTTTGGCGGCACGGCCAATCTCTCCGCCTCTGGCAGCATCATCCTCCCGAAGCTCGTCCAGGCGGTCGGCACGCTTAGCGTGACCGCCGCGGGCACGAAGGATTTGAGTGCTTTGAGCTTGGCGTCTGATCTGAGCAGCAAGACTCCGATCAACGTTGGCACCGGCACATACCTGCCCCCCGGACAGTAACATTTGTTGACTGATATTACGCCGCAAAGGGCGCCCGGGTGACCGGGCGCCCTTTTTCTTTCTATACAGCAAAGGGCTAACCTCATCGACAAATACCCTCTTCTAGTGATACCCGTTACTAGAAGATATGGCACTATAGCTGCGAGGGATGCGGGCATGGAACGGAAACTACCGGAACTCGGGCAGACAAGAGTGGCGGAGTTAGCAGCGGCGTGGCGGGAGCACACGGCAGCGTGGGCCCGGCAGCGCTTGATGGTGTTGTAGTTGGTGGCGCAGCAGCAACTGAGTGCGGAGCAGATCGCGGTGGCCGTGGGCGTGGGTCGCTCGACGGTGTTCCGGCATCTGGACAAGTTCGCCGCGGGAGGCGTGGGCGGCCTGCTGCACCGCGACTACAAAGGCGGCCGTGAGCCGACGCTCCGGGGCGACGACCAAGTGGCGTTCGCCGAGCAATTGCGGCTCGGTCGCATTCGCCGGGCGAAGGACGCCAAGGCGTGGCTAAAGGCGCGCACCCAGACGGAGCTGGCCTTGAGCAGTGTATATACACTGCTGGGAAAAGCCGGCGGGGAATTTAAAGTGCCGCGCAAGACCCACGCCAAGAAAGACGCGGCCGCGGCTGAAGCCTTCAAGACTGAATTGGCCTCACGCTTGGCCGCCGCGAGCGTCGGGGCGGATCTGCAAAGGGTGCGCCTGTGGGTGCTGGACGAACACCGCTACGGTCTATTGCCGGTGATCCGCCAGTGTTGGGCCCTGCGCGGGGTGCGGGTCCACGTGCCCTACGCCACCCGTTACCAATGGCGCTACTTGCATGAAGCGCTCGAGGTGGATGGCGAAAACCGCGTGGAACTGCTCTTCACGCCCGCCATCGATCAGGACATCCACGCCACCTTCCTGCGCCAGATCGGCGCGAGCGATCTCGTGGCGCGGCACATCGTCATCGAGGACCAAGCGGGCTTTCACTTCAGGGCCAGGGATTCTTGGCTGCCGGCCAACCTCCGTCTGCTGCCGCTGCCGCCCTACAGTCCTGAACTCAACCCCGTCGAGAAACTCGGCGATCTGGTCAAGGACGCGCTCTGCAACCGGCTCTTCACCGCCCTGCGGCCAGTGGGGGACGCCATCCTCGCCGAACTCGAACCCCTCCGCCAAAGCGGGGCACGCGTCGCACGCCTCATCGGTGACGGCTGGCTCTAGGCCCAAGCTAACTTTGGCGCTCCACCCTAAAGTTTCATTCCGAAGGGTAGCTGGTATTATATTTCTGAACGCGAAATGGTCTCAAAGGGAGGAGCCTCTTGCGTCGACGGTCCCAGCACTCTTGGGCCTCGCTTAGCCGGCCGTGGCGCGCCGTCAAACTCCTCGGGTGCAGACGGGGCCGTCCGTAGTTCAAGCGGGAATGGGCCCACGCTCTTGCAGTATGCCTTACCACCGCTTCACCGGTCATCGGCTTTGAAACCACTATCCAGGACCTTCGCTGGAAACGGAGTTTCCGACCAGCGGACGTCCTCATTGCCGGATTCAAAGACGCAACGATGTGGTTTCCGCGATGGGATCACAAACGTTGCGTTATTGATGCGTCGGCGACGGCGCAGGGTGTGCGGAAGTTAATTTCCAGTGCGACGGCAGGAATGGAATGATGTCGTCGCGATTGGACATTGCGGGCAGGCGGGCCAAGACATCGCGCAGATACGCCAAGGGGTCGATGCCGTGGCGACGGCACGAGAGAATGATCGAGTAGATGATGGCCGACGAAGAGCCAGCTTTATCATCCCCAGCATGGTCGGCCGGATAGCGTTCTCGACGAGATTGGTATCGAGCTTGGTGGCGCCGTGCCGGAGGTGCGCGCTCAAGGGCTGCCGCTGCCCCAGCAGAAAGCTGCACGCATCGCCCAGCCGCGACTTGGGCAGAACACGCGGGCCGAGTCTTGCCGATGCTTTTTCAACAGGTTCAGCGGGGGCGCAAAATCACGTTGCCGCAGATGAGCGCGTTGCGCCGGCTCGGTCCAGCCCGCCTCGTGCCACTGCGCTTCCATCGCGTAGAGCTGGCCGATCAGCCGCAACATGAAGCCCGCGGGCACCGGCGCATCGGCCAGCGCCTCGTGGAAGAGGCGTCGGGCATAGGCCCAGCACCCGACGCGGATAACCTGGTCGTTCTCGCGCTCGACCCGCGCGTAGGCGCTGTAGGCGTCGGCTGGCAACAGGCGCTGGACGCCGGCGAGGAGCGCCGTTGCCTCCTCGTGCCGCCGTGACAATGCGCCACTCGAAGACGATGTTTCCCTTCGGAAGACTGAGCGCCCTGAGCCGGCCCTGCACCGTCTTGCCGCGCACATTGGGATCGTTGCAGCGGATCAGAGTCTCGTCGCACTGCGGATAGTCTCCGGCGAGCAACTCGCGGCGCATCGTCACGCAGAAGGCTTGGAGCCACATCGCGGTGACCGCGATCCACTCCACAATCGTGTGGCGCGGGATGCGCGCGCCCCACCGCGGCGACATCTGCTCCTGGCGATAGAGCGGCTGGTGGTCGAGATACCTGGAGCGCGTGACCCAAGCGAGTAGCCCCGCCGAGGCGTAGCCGCCGGGCACGGGACGCACGGGTGCGGGCGGGATCGCAGGCGGCCGCGAGCGGTCCAGCCGGTTCCGATACTTCGGGCGCACGATGCGACGCTTCACCAGTTGCGGCGGCACGATGTCCACTTCGAAGGTTTTCTCCTCGCCGATCTGCTCGTAGTGCTCCGGCTCGGCCTGCACCGCCTCCGGCACGATCTCGATCGTCTCGGTTGCAGGCAACTCGGCGAAGGTCTCCGCGGGCGTCGTGCGCGGCTGCGCCGGGGCGCGTTCGTGGGCTGCAACGGCACGCCTCGGCGCGGCGGCCGGAGCGAGTTTCTCCAGCGCCTCTATCTGCAGGAGCAGTTGCTGCCCGGTCGAAGCGCTCGCCCTTGCCGGGTCCGAATACCTTTTGCTTCAACCACGCGAGCTGCGAGCGCACCGCCGCCAGTTCCGTCCGCAGGAACCGCACATCATCGAGCGCTCGGGCAAGAGTCGTCGCTCGTGT
>JBILLY010000221.1:0-7206 GCA_044375835.1 Opitutaceae bacterium | reverse complement strand
TATCCGGAAGCACGCTACATGCCGGGATCGGCTTCAGCGTTCATACCACGCTTTGCAGCACTCATCCTTGAGGTCTAACCCCGCCAGCAGCATCGCCAACGCTTCCGGCTGCAGGCTGAGTTTCGTGCGATCACTGCCGCAGAGCCACGTGAAACACCCTGCCTCGATCCACTTCGCGAAGATACAGACCCCACCGCCATCCCGGCAGAGCATTTTCAGCCGATCGTGGTCTTTGTCGGCGAAGACAAACACCGCGCCAGGGCGCGGGTTTTCCTGCAGTTCTTGCTTGGCCACTCTCCACGGGCCGTTGAATGACTTCCTCATGTCCACCGGCTCCACCGCCAGGTAGATCTTCAAGGCAGAGGGGAACGTCAGCATCGGCTCAAACGCGCAATGCCCGCACCAACTCCGCCAGATGACGCCACCGGGCAGCGCGACCTCGAGCGCGAGAGGACCGCTCGGCGACGCCACCGCGACGCTGTCTGCGTGGGGGCGCGCCGCCGGCTTCCTGCCTGCGCCAGTCTGGCGCCGCCGGCCGAGCCACGCGACCAGCGTGTGAAAGTTGATCCCGCGCCGCGGCGCGAACGCCGCCTGCGTGAGTCGGCTCCCATCATGCTCGGCCAGCAGCTCCCCGCGACGCTTCGCTGCCACGATCTGCTGCCCGCGGCGGTCTCGTTTGGCTTTGTCATCTACTACTTCCGCTCCGATGGGTTAGACATCGTCACGTTATCGAACCCTTTTTACCTAAGCTACGAGGACGTCCGTCGGTCGGATACGAAACGGAGCACGAATCTCATTGCCGAAGGGACGCCTAGCGCGGTCTCCTTGGAACCCGCATTTCATGAGCCTTGCTGCACCCACTCCACTGTCCCCGAGTCCTGAGTCCTACATGTTCGGTATCGTGGCGTCGCGCTTCAACACGTCATTGGTTGACGGTCTGCTCGAGCGCACCGGACGAACCCTCCGCTTGCTCAACCCAGTCGCGCACGAATTCGAAACCATCCGCGTGCCCGGTTCCCACGAGATTCCGTGGGCCGTCAAGCGTTTGGCCGCCCAGGGGCGTTTCGACTGCGTGATCGGTCTCGGCGTGCTGATCGCGGGCGAGACCAACCATCACGAAATGGTCGGAAACAGCGTTTCCGCCGCATTCCAGCTGATTGCGATCGAAACGGGCGTTCCGGTTATCAACGGCGTGATCGTCGCCAATACCGCGGCTCAAGCCCGCGCCCGCTGCATCGGCAAAATCAACCGCGGGGCGGAGTTCGCCCACGCCGCCCTGGAAATGGCTTCCTTGGGAAAACAGCTCCGTAAATGAAGAAAGCCCTTTTCGCCCAACGTCGCGATGGCCGCGTCGCCGCGCTGCAATACCTGTTCGCCTGGAGCATGAATACTCCGGCGAATCTCGCCAACGATCTCGAGGTCTTCTTCGCGGAGTTCGAGCAGCCGCGCGAACACTACGCCTTCGGCGAGGAACTGATCCACGGCGTGATCGAGCACTGCAACGAGATCGATTCCCACATCAAGGGGCTCGCCCACAACTGGGAGTTCGAGCGCATCGCCCGCATCGACCTGGCGATCCTGCGGCTCGCCATTTTCGAGATGCTGCATCGGAAGGACATCCCGCCCGTCGTTTCGATCAACGAGGCGATCGACCTCTCCAAGGAGTTTTCCAACGCCGACGCCAAGCGCTTCATCAACGGCATTCTGGACCGCCTGAAGACCCAACTGGGGCGCGATTCGCGAAAGGTCGAGTGACCCGGCTTCGTTCCACCTTCCGCAGGCGTGTTCCGGTCGCGCCGTGGTCGGTCGTTTGAACCGACCGATACTTCCGCCATGTTCGGTCTGTTCAAAAAATTCAAAGACGGTCTCGCCAAGACGGTCGCCGCGATCGCGGACCGGACCCGCGGGCTTTTCGGCGGACGCAAGATCGACGCCGCCTCGCTCGACGAACTCGAGGAGGCGCTTTACACGGCGGACTTCGGGGTCGAGACGACGGCCGAGATTCTGGGCGAGATCAAGAAGGCCTACGCCAAGGATCCCGCGTTGCAGGGGCGCCAAGCGGCGCAGATCGGGGCGGCCGTGCTGAAGCGGGTGCTGGCCGACGCGGAGGGACGGCTGGACCTGAAGCCGAGCGGCACCGGCCAGCCGGTCGTCATCGCGATGATCGGGGTCAACGGGTCCGGCAAGACGACGACATCGGCGAAGCTGGCGTGGAAGCTCAAGACCGAGGGCGGCACCGTCGTCCTGGCTGCCTGCGACACGTTTCGCGCGGCGGCAGTCGAGCAGCTCAAGACGTGGGCCACGCGGCTCGAGCTCGAGATCGTGGCCAGTCACACGGGCGCCGATTCGGCGGCGGTCGCATTCGACGCGTGGCAGGCGGCGAAGTCGCGCGGCCGGGACTTCCTGATTGTCGACACCGCCGGCCGGCTGCACACCAAGAGCAACCTGATGGACGAGTTGGCGAAGATCCGCCGCGTCCTGCAAAAGAACGACCCGACGGCCCCGCAGCACCGGTGGCTGGTGGTGGACGGCTCGCTGGGCAGCAATTCCATCGAGCAGGCCAGGGCGTTTCACCAGAGCTTCGGGTTGACGGGCCTGGTGGTCACCAAGCTCGACGGCACCAGCCGCGGCGGCGCGTTGGTCGGCATTTACCGGCAGCTCAAGATCCCGATCTATTTTCTCGGTTTGGGTGAGCAGAAGGAAGATCTGCAGCCGTTCAGCGTGGAAAACTACGCCAACGCGGTTTTCGGCTTGGAATAAGTTGCCCGCGAGCGCCGCGCGGGCACCGCTTCGATGGGGTGCGAGGGCGCTGCCGGCGTGGACGGGGCGGGATCGCCGGAGGGATCGATCGGGTCGGCGCGCTCAGCGGCCCTTGGCTTTGGCGAGGGCGAGGTCGATTTGCTCCCGCAGCGGGGCGTCGGCCGGTTGATCCAGGGCGGCGCGGATGGCTTCGAGCGTGGGGGCGGCGGTCTTCCGCAGCGCCAGCAGGCCGGGCAAACGGGACGCGACGGCGGCACGGTTGCCAGCCAGAGCTTCGAGGCGGACGAGTTCGGCGAGGACGGTCTCGTTGCGGGCGTCGACTTGCACCGCACGCTCGAGGAGGCGGCGGGCCTGGGCGTCCTGACGCACGCCGGAGAGGAGGCGGGCGAGCAGGAGGGCGTCGCTGGAGCGGAGGCGGGCTTCCTCGATGAAGGCGTTGAAGGCGGACTGGGCGCGGGCGCTCTCGTCGAGGCCGTAGAGCGCGACGGCGCGGAGGGCGCGCAGCAACGTGGCGACGTTCTCGGGGCCCTCGAAATTGCCGCGCAGGACATTGTCGGCGACCGCCGCGGCGCCGGCGTAGTCGCCCGAGGTCACGGCCACCTGGACTCGCGCCAGGTGGAAGGCCGGCAGCGGGAAGTTCTCGCGCTGCGCGACCGCAAAGGCCTGCTCGACGAGCGAGGGTTGCGCGGTGTCGACGGCGTAGAAGGCGTAGAGCATGATCGCCTGCGGGTCGCGGGAAAACTCCTCCATGAATTTTTCCTGCTCGCGCTGTTCGGCGGCGGTATCACCCGAGGTGCGGTAGGTGTGGAGCAGATCGATGCGGGGGCCGGGGCTCGCCGGATCGTTGAACTGGCGGAGCAGCGCGTAGCGGCGGGCCTCGGCGACGTGGCCGGCTTCGCGGTGGAAACGCACGAGTTCGAGATAGACCTCGTCGCGTTTGGGGAAACGGGGCACCTGGCCTTCGAGGCGGCGGATCGCGAGCGCGCGCAGGCCGCGGTCCCAGTCGCAGCGCGCGAGCAGGATCTGGCCTTCGAGGGACTTTTCTAGGTTCCAGTCGGCGACGAGCCGTTCGGCGGCCTCGGAGCGACCGCGATGGTAGTGGGCGAAGGCAGCCTGGAGCGCGACGAATTGGTGGGTCAGCAGAGCGTCGGGTTGGGCGGGCAGCAGTTTCTCGGCGAGCGCGAGGAGCTTGTCGTCTTCCTGCGCCTCGAGCATCAGGCCGAAGAGGAGTTTGTGGTAGTCGAGGTCGCGACCGGCGTGGGGGAGTCCGTCGGCCAACGTGCGGATCGCGCGGTCCACGCGCCCGAAGCGGACCTCGACGATCGCGACGTAGCGGCGGGCGACGAGGTCGGACGGCACGCGGGCGAGACCGGCGGTGAGCAAGGCGTAGCCGGTCTCGTAATTCTGCTTCTCGAAGGCGACGCGGCCTTGGGCGAGGTAGTGCTGGCCGATGCTCGCGCGGTAGTGATCGCGGCGGACCGGGTAGAAAACGAGGTCGAAGTAGCTGACGTCTTTGAAGCCGCGTTTGTGTTTCACGAAGGCCCACGCGGCGCCGGCGAGCGCGAGCCAGGCGAGCACGGCGAGGAGCGCGAGGACCGCCGCGATGCGGCGCCAATAAATGTGGTAGAAGATGTGGTCCGGGGTGACGACGCGCACCCACAGCTTCCACCGGTAGTCCCGGTCGGCCGGATTGAAGGGGGCGAGTTCGTCTTTGCTGAGATCCACGGCGCGGGGGTTGTAGGTCGCGCCGGGCGGGGCGTCGAGCGTCACCGCGTTGTCGCCGGCGCCCCGGGGCGCGGGGCGCCGGCGGTGCGGCAACAGGTCGACGGTCGACGCGCGGCGGCGGGGTTCAGAACGTGAGTCGCACGCCGGCGAGCACGCCGCGGCCGGGCTGGGGCGCGAATTCCTTCAGGAACGAGGTGTGGTCGCGGGCTTCCTCGTCGGTGAGGTTGCGCGCGCGCAGGAAGAGCTCGTAGGTGGCGCGGCCCGCGGGGATCAGGTAGCTGACGCTGGCGTTGACCAGCGTGTAGCTGTCCGTGGCGGACTCCGTGGCGGCGGTGCGGGTTTGCTTGGCGGCGTGGCGGACTTCGGCGACGGCGTGCCAGCGGCCGTCCTCGAAGCTCAGGCGTGCGCCGTAGCGGACGGGCGGGATGCGCGGGAGCGGGGTGTCGGTCGACGTCTCGCGGGCGCGGACACGGTCGGCGGTGAGTTCGAGGTGGAGCCGGTGGTGCTGGTTTTCGATCAGGTGGAAGAGCACCTCGGCTTCGCCGCCGACGAAGCGGGCGCCGGTGGCGACGAACTGGTAGGGCGTGAGGCCTTCCTCGTTGAATTCCGCGGGGATGGCGGCGGCGGGCAGTTCGGATTCGTAGATGAAGTCGTCGAAGCGGTTGACGAAGCCGCCGATGGCGCCGGTGACGAAGCCGGCGCGGCGGCGCAGGCTGAGGTCGAAGCCGAGGGAGCGCTCGCGACCGAGGCGGCTCGTGCCGACCTCGTAGGCGCCGGTGCCGGCGTGCGGGCCGTGCGAGAAGAGTTCCTGCGCGGTGGGGAGGCGCTCGCTGTGGGCGAGGGAGGCGGCGAGCGACCAGTCCTTGGCGGGGTAGAAAACGAGTCCGAGCGAGGCGCTGGCGCCGGAGAATTTCTTCTTCTGGCCGGAGCGCGCGCTGTAGCCGCGGACGGGAGGAAGATCGGGGTCGACCTCGCCGAGCTTCACGCTCTGGCCTTCGAGGCGGCCGCCGAACTGGAGGCTGAGGGCCGGGCTGAGTTTCACCTCTTCGAGGGCGAAGATCGCGAGGCTCTGCGTGAGCGAGGGCGGCGCGACGACTTCCTCGCCGACGGCGGCGAGATCGCTGCGGGCGGCCTGGAGGCCGAGCGTGCCGGTGAGGGCGCCGATCGCGACGTGGGGCAGCTCGAGGCGGCCTTCCCACGCGTCGTTCGTGTAGGTCGTGTGCACCTCGGGTCCGTGCAGATCGATCTCGCTGTGGGTGTAATCGGAGACGCCGAGGCGCACGGAGGCGCCGCGGAAAAACGCGAACGGCTGCGTGACCTCGCCCTCGAGGTCGAAGCGGGTCCGGCGCATGCGGATGCCGATCTCCTCGCCGTTGGGCACGCCGTATTCGGTCTCGTAGTGGCCGACCGAGCCGCCGGCGCGACCGGCTTTCCAGAACAGGCCGCCGCCGACGGACACGCTGAAGGTCTCGGTCGCGCTGTCGGGCAGGCGCCCGGCGGTTTGGCGGGCGGGCGCATCGGCGTCGATCCGGGCGACGCCGGGGATATCGAGATCGCGGGTGCGGGTGGAGAGCGCGTTGACCTGGGCGGAGAAGGCCTGCGCGCCGCCGCCGACGGCAACCACGGCGGTGCGCTCGCGGGCGGCGCCGCCGGCGCGGAGTTCGAGGGCGCCGCGGGCGCGGCCGTCGGGCGCGGTGGCGGGGATGGCGGAATCGATGACGTTGATGGCGCCGCCGATGGCGGAGCTGCCGTAGAGGAGTGTGCTCGGTCCGCGCAGCACCTCGATGCGGGAGGCGAAGAGCGGTTCGAGGGCGGTGTTGTGGTCGGGGCTGATGCTGGAGGCGTCGAGGGCGCCGATGCCGTTGTCGAGGACGCGCACGCGGTCCCCGCCGAGGCCGCGGATGATGGGGCGGCTGGAGCCGGGGCCGTAGGCGGTGGAGGCGACGCCGGGGACGGCGGCGAGAGTCTCGCCGAGGGTGGACTGCACGCGGCGGTGGAGTTCCTCGCCGGCGAGCACGGAGGTGCCTTGGGCGAGGTCGAACATGGTTTTGGCGTCGTGGCCGGCGCTGACGACGAATTGGTCGAGGTGCTCGACGTGGTCGTGGCCGGCGGCGGGGCCGGCGGCGCGCGGCGGGGCCGGCGGGACGGTTTGGGCGGGCGAGAGGCTCGCGGCGCAGAGGAGGAGGGCGGAGGAACGGAAAACGGAGGAAAGGGACATGGCGATCGGGTGTTGAACGGACGGATACGCGCACCGGGGCGCCGGAGAACGGCGGACGGGCGCAGGACAAGCCCCGCGCGCGCAGGCGCGGCGGCGACGGCTCAGCTCAAGGCCGAGGCAGGCGGACCGCGCTCCGGTTGCCGGAGGTAGCGCGGCGAAAGCAGATGCAGCTCCGCGGCCGCGACCGACGAGACGCCGGCGGGCGCGAGGGAGGGCGGCGTGAGGGCGAAGGGCGCGACGGGCAGGTCGACGCCGCCGGCAAACAGCACGACGGCGCAGGTGTGGTCGTCGAGGTCGGTGGCCGGGAGCGGCGTGTCCGGCCGGGCGGACGGGGCGCCGTCGTGGTCGTGGTGATGGTGACAGCGCGCGTCGGCGGTGGGGGCGGCCGCGGCGTGCAGCCAGCGGTGGGCGACGGGGCTGGCCGAGAAAACCGTGAGGGCGAGCACCAACACCGCGCCGGCGGCCGCGCCAAGGCGGCGGGGCCAATCGGGGAGGAGTTTACG
>JBILLY010000335.1:0-5601 GCA_044375835.1 Opitutaceae bacterium | reverse complement strand
GAGGGTGCGGAGCACGCGGTCGAGCACCTGGTAGAAACCGCCGACGCGGCCCATCATGTGGTTCGGCACGAGGTGCATGAGGAGGGAGCTGCGGGCGACGCGGCAGCCGGCGTTGCCGAAGCCGAGGAGCACGCCGGCGACAAGAAATGCGAGCGGGTAGGGGGCGACGAGGACGACGACGAGGCCGGCGAGGAAGACGAGCATGGTGCCCGGCAGCGTATCGGCGGCGCTGTGACGCCCGATGAGGCGCGGCAGCATGAAGCCGGCGGCGATGGCGCCGAGGGCGAAGGCGATTTCGCCGGCGGCGAACCAGCCGGGGCCGGCGCGGAGCGTCTGCGCGACATAGATCGGCAGGAGGTAGTTGCCCGCCATGACGACGACGAACGGGATCAGCGTGCAGGTGAAAAAGAGGCCGAGCAGCGGGCGGTCGGCGAGCCAGCGCCAGCCTTCACCGACGGCGGTCCAGACGCCGCGGGCCGGAGTGCCGGCGGCGGCGGCGGTGGCTGCAGGACGCGGGGCGCCGGGTGTCGGGTTGGTTGCGGTCGAGAGCGCGGGAGTGGACGGGGGCGCGAGGGGATGGGCCGCGGCCGAGTCGGCCGGGATCGCGCGCGCGGGCGCGGCCGGCGCGAGGTGCGTGGCGGTGTAGGGGAGCGTGGACTGGAGGGCGAAGCTTGCGGCGTAGGTGGCGGCGTCGAAGAGCAGAATCGCCCAGAGCGGGACATGGGCGACGAGCAGGCCGCCGAGGCCGCCGGCGATCATCATCGCGGTCTGGCCCTGGATCTCGAGCAGGCCGGTGAGCGCCTGATACTGCGAGCGGTCGAACATCTGCTGGATGAGCGCGAATTTCGCCGGGTAGTGCAGTGTGTAGTAGAGCATGCCGGCGAAGTAGACGGCCATGAGTTGCCAGACGGCGAAGCCGCCGAGGGCGAGGCCGAGCAGGGCCATCGCGGCGGTGGCGGCGAAGCCCCAAGCCTCGCTGGCGAGGAGGGCGGTTTTGCGGGAGTGGCGGTCGACCCAGGCGCCGTAGTAGGGCGCGATGACGAAGAGGGCGATCGTGGTGGCGACGGTGACCCAGCGGTAAGCGGCGTTGCCGTCGGGCTCGTGGACGAGGAGCCAAGGCACGGCGAAGATCGTGATGCCGGAGCCGATGGAGCCGAGCGTGTTGGCGACGAGGAGCCGGCGGACGCGGGTGTCGCGCAACAGATCTTGCATGGAACTCACGGTGGCGGGCGGAAGGCGAAAGTGGGAAGGCGAAAGGTGGAAGTCCGAAGGCGAAAGGCGGGGGTCGGAAGGCGAAAATCGGCGCGAGGCGGGCGCAGCGCACGGTTTTCCGATTTTGGCAGGGTGTCCCGCGTGGACACCCTCGGGCGTGGACAAGCCCCTGCCCTACGTATCGGCCAAACCGGAAACCCGTGGGCCGCAGCGTGGCGCGGGGGTGGACGGGGGCCGGAGTCGGAGCAGGGAGCGGGCAGAGCCGGATCGGCCGACGGCGTAGGGGGGCGGCCGACGCGCGGCAACCGTCGCCGGTGAATCCGGCGGGAAGGGGCCTTGCGGGCGCGGGCGGCGGACGGGCACGAAAAAGGCGGCGGGCCGGAGCCTGCCGCCTGGAAAGAACAAGAGGGGACGCACCGCACGGGGCGGGGCGGACCGAAGATCAATAGCGCTGCTGGAAACCGCCGGAGCGGCGATCCGGGCCGCCGAAGCTGCGGTTGCCGGAGGCTTCCTTGGGCTTGGCTTCGTTGACGGTGAGCTGGCGACCGTCGAGGTCGACGCCGTTCATCTTCTCGGCGGCGAGTTTGCTCTCGGTGTCGTTGCTGAAGGTGACGAAGGCGAAACCGCGGGGGCGGCCGGTCTCGCGGTCGCTGGCGATGTAGACATCGGTGACGTTGCCGAATTGGCCGAAGGCGGCGCGCAGATCGGACTCGGAGGTCTTGAACGACATATTGCCGACGTAGAGTTTGGAATTCATGGTTGATGGTTCGTAGCCTGCGTCTGCTGTCAGCATGTTCCCGGAAGTCGGGTTTCGAATCATCACCTGAACCTGAAGCTCACCTGAAGACCCACCAGCACTGTCATCCAACGAAGTAAACGAGGCGCGACCCTCGGGGCTGGGGCGGGATACGCAAGGACTATCGCGCGGGAGAGTGAAGATCAGGGTTTCCGGTTCGGGTAGGGGCGTCCCTCGTGGACGCCCTCGGGCGAGGACCGGCCCCGCCCCTCCGGATCGGTCAAAGCGGAAAACCGTGGGGTGAAGAGTGGCGCGGTGCGCGCGGAGTGGCGGTCGATGGCCAGGGCCGGTCCGAATCGCCCGGGGTAGGCGGGGCGGTTAACGTAGGTCTCGGTGCCGGGCTGGCGGACGACGAGGTAGCCGAGACCGCCGAGTTCGTTGTCGAGCACGTAGCCGGTGCCGACGGTGGCGATCAGGTCCTCGAGGTCGTAGCGAAACCAGCCGGCTTCGAGGGAGAGACCGGGGGCGGAGCGGGGCGACCAGACGACGCCGAATTGGCGGGCGCGGCCGGTCTCGGGGCCGAGGTTGGGATTGCCGCCGCCGCGGGCTAGACGGGAGACGTTGGGGCCGTCGAAGTCGTCGCCGGTGAGGGCGGCCGGGCGGCGCGGGTCGGGGATGCTGTAGACGAAGCCCTCGCTTTGCGGGGCGAACAGCTGGGGCAAAGTCGGGGCGCGGAACGAGGACGCGAGACTGGCGCGCAGGAGCAGCGACGCGTGGGGGCGGACGACGAGGCCGGCGGACGGGCGGGCGCCGCTGCGGAAGCCGCCGGAGGCGGACTCCCAGCGCGAGGCGGCTTCGAGGACGAGCGGGGCAGGTGCGGCGGCGGTGCGGGCGGGGAGGAGCGGGGCGATTTGGATCCACGGCTCGCTGTTGTCGCGGCCACGTTTCTTCGATCCCAGCGGGACGTTGTTCCTTGCGGTAGGGCTCCGGCTTGCTGCGGCCCGCAGGGTGACTCCGGCTCTACGGGGCCGCGCTCCCGGGCGGTGGATTTCAGCCGCGCGGGGTGTAGACGGTTTGGTCGAGGGTGGCGGCGAGGTGGCGGCGGAAGGTGGGGAGATCTTTCACGGCGCCGAGCGAGATCAGTTGGCTCGCGAGGTTGCCGACGGCGGTGCCTTCCAGGGCGAAACTCACCACGGGGATGCCGGCGGCGTCGGCCGTGGCCTGGCAGAGCAGGCGGTTCTTCGAGCCGCCGCCGACCATCAAGATGCGGCGGAATTTCTTCGCGGCCAGTTGCTCGAAGTTGCGCATCGCGTCGGCGTGGCCGCGGCCGAGGGAGTCGCAGATCAGGCGGGTGTAGCCGGCGAGATCTTTCGGGGCGCGGAGCTTGCGGCGCTTCAGGTGGGCGTCGATCGCGGCTTTCATCGAGGGCGGGTTGGCGAAGGCGGGGTCGTTGACGTCGAGGAGGGCGGCGGGCGCGGGGAGTTTTTCCGCGGCGGTGATGAGCGCGGCCCAGCCGCGGTCGTCGGTGGGGCGGGTGGCGAAGTCCTTGAGCGTGCCTTCGAGCAGCCAGAGGCCGATGACGTTGGTGAGCGGGTGGTAGCGGCCGTCGCCGATGCGTTCGTTGGAGATGCGGGCGGCGAGGGCGGCGGCGCCGAGGACGGGTGTATCGCTCTCGAAGCCGACGAGCGACCAGGTGCCGGAGCTGAGGAAGAGGTCGCCGCCGTCGGGCGCGGCGGGCATGGCGTCGTAGGCGGCGGCGGTGTCGTGGCCGGGGACGGCGATGACGCGGGTTTTCGCGAGGGCGGCGGCCGAGCCGGGGGCGAGGTCGGCGCGGAGGGCGGGGCGGAGGCCGCCGAGCTTGGTGCCGGACTTGATCGGCTTCGAAAACCACTGGGGCGGCAGGCGGAAGTATTTGAGCGCTTCCGGGGACCAATCGGTGGAGCGGACGTCGAGGAGCTGCGAGGTGCTGGCGATGGTGAGCTCGTTCTCCATGCGGCCGGAGAGGAGGAAATTGAAGTAGTCGGGGAGGAAGAGGCAGCGGGTCGCGAGATCGGTGATGGCGGGGCAGTTGGCGACGGTTTCCTCGAGGTGGAGCGAGGAGTTGTAGAAGACGTTGGGGATGCCGGTGGCGGCGTAGATGCGGTCGAGGGCGGCGCGGGTGTGGGCGAGGCGTTTGAGGCCGGGCTGGGAGCGGTTGTCGCGGTAGGCGTGGACGGGGAAGACGAGGCGGCCGGCGTCGTTGACGAGGGCGAAGTCGACGCCCCAGCAGTCCACGCCGACGGAGGCGAGGGTGGCGCCGCGGGGGAGGGCGGCGATGGCTTTGCGGAGGCCGACGAGGGCTTCGTGCCAGAGGGTGCCGAGGTCCCAGTAGTCGTGGCCGGCGAGGGAGCGGAAGGCGTTGGGGAAGCGATGGACTTCGTTGAGCGTGAGGCGGTTTTTGTGCCAGGTGCCGAGAATGACGCGGCCACTGGTGGCACCGAAATCGAGCGCGGCGGAGTAGACGGGGCGGGACATGGGGGCTGAAAAGAAGAAACTTGGGAAAGGGGGAAAGAAGAAACGGCGCGGCGGGCGACGGGTGGGGCGGGGCGTCAGGCCGAGGTGGGCGCGGCGCCGGCGGCGGGGGCGCGCGGGAGAATCAGGCGGACGTGCATGCGGGCGAGGCGCTGGAGGCGGAGGAGTTCGTCGCGCATGGGCCACCACTCGTAGAGAAAAATCTCGAGCGGGCGCCACATGGCGACCCAGCCGACGATGGTGAAGCCCTCGTGCACGATGTCGGAGGCCGGGGCGGAGAGGGCTTTGGTGGCGACGTTGCCGAGGACGAGGCAGAGGGCGAGAAACGTGAGGCCGATGAGGAGGAAGAGTTGGCCGCGGCGGAGAAGCAGGCGGAACCGGCGGCGGGTGAGATCGGCGCGCGCGGCGAAGTAGTGGCGGACGGCATCCTCGGTGGCGGCGGCGCGGGCGGGATCGGGCGCGGTGCCGAGGTGAATCACGAGTTCGAAGGGGCCGGCCGCCGGGGCTTCGTGGGCGCAGGCGAGAATGAACTCTTCGGCGTCGGTATCGAGGTCGCGGTCGATGAAGGGCGAGGGGTCGAGGGAATTGAAGAGCTGCGGCAGCTCGCGGAGTTTCAGGTCGATCCGGTGCGCATGGGCGTGCGGGTGCGACGGGGCCGAGTCGGACGCGGAGGTCATGCGCGGGGGCGGGTGGCGGCGTGGCGGCGGGGCGGCGCGAGACGGGCGGGCACGACGAGGACCGGGCAGGGGGCGAGCTTGAGGACGGACTGGGTGGTGCTGCCGACGACGAGGTCGTAGAGGGCGCCGTGGCCGTGGGTGCCGATGACGAGGTGGGAGGCGCCGAGTTTGGCGGCGCGGTCGGCGATGGTGCGCGCGGGGTGGCCGGTGATGACCTCGACGGTAACCGCGAGACCGCGTGCGCGGAGGGAATCGCGGAACTCGGCGAGCTTGGTGGTGGCGGCTTTCTCGTTGGAGGTGAGGACGCGGGCGAGGCTCTTGGGCGGGGGCGCGTAGGATTCGAGGAAGACAGGGGAAACGAGCACGGTCAGGAGTGTGAGCGGAGCCTCGAACGCGGCGGCAAGTTGCTCGGCCTGGGAGACGACGGCGGCGGTGACGCCGGAGAGGTCGAGCGCGGCGAGGATG
>JBILLY010000334.1:0-5623 GCA_044375835.1 Opitutaceae bacterium | reverse complement strand
CCCGGCGGCGTCAACATCTGCTACGACCCCGTCCGCGGCGGCGTGAACTACGTCTGGACCGGCGGCTTCATCGACCTCACCAACGTCCGCCCGATCAACAAACTCATCAAGGCCGCCGCCCTCCTCGGCCCCGTCGTCTACCGCGAGTCCGGCCCGCTCCCGCTCCGCCGCGGCGACGCCGCCCGCATACCCGTCGTCGAGTTCAAGGGCTACACTCTCCGCGATTCCGCCGTCGAACTCCGCTACACCGTCGACGGCGTGCCCGTCGCCGAAGAACTCCGCGCCGCGCCCGACCGCAGCGCGCTGCTCCGCACCTTCCGCTTCGACCGCACCGCCGCCGACGCGCAGTGGTGGTTCGTCGTCGAGGGCCGCCCCGCCCAAGCCGTCGTCCCGCGCGCCGACGGCACCTTCGTGCTCACCGTCCCGCTCGCCGCCGCGCCCTCCGCCCAACCATGACTTCGCCCCGCCCCGCCGCCGCCAGCGCCCACGCGCGGTCGCACCGCGCTCCCGCCCGCGCTCGTCTCGTCCTCCGCTTCGCCACCGTCGCCGCCGCCATTTTCGCCGCCGCGGCCTTCGCCCCCGCCGCCCGCGCCGGCTACAAGATCGAAACCGTCGCCCGCCCCGCCGAACTCCGCGGCGGCATCTCCGCCGTCGGCTTTTCTCCCTCCGGCGCGCTCGTCGTCGCCACCCGCTACGGCGAGATCTGGATGCGCTCGCCCGCCGGCGCCTGGCGCTGCTTCGCCCGCGGCCTCAACGAACCCCTCGGCCTCGTCGTCGAGTCCGACCGCGTCGTCTACGTCGCCCATCGCCCCGAGCTGCTCAAGTGCGCCGACACCGACGGCGACGGCCGCGCCGACACCTTCGACGCCCTCGGCGGCCAGTGGGGCATCTCGCACAACTACCACGAATTTTTCTTCGGCCTCCGCCGCGATGCCGCCGGCGATTTCCTCGGCGTCATCGGCCTTACTTCCCTCGGCGACAAGCTGCCCATCACGCAGGCCGAGTCCCGCGGCACGCTCGACCCGCGCCCCGTCCTCGCCACCGCCGGCCACCACGCCGACCTCCCTTACCGCGGCTGGGCCGTGAAGATCTCGCCCGACGGCAAGATGACCCCGCTCGCCACCGGTTTCCGCCAGCCCAACGGCGTCGGCCTGAGCCCCGACGGCGAACTCTTCGTCAACGAGAACCAAGGCGAATACAAACCGTCCTGCGGCCTCCTCCACGTCGCTCCCGGCGATTTCCACGGCCACGTCGCCGGCCTCAAATGGGAGCCCGGCTTCGACCCCAAAACCTTCACGACCGAGCAAGCGTGGCGGCGCTACAAGGGCCCCGCTGTCGTCTTCCCCCACGGCCCGATGGGCGTCTCCGGCGGCGAACCCGTCTGGGACACCACCGGCGGCAAGTTCGGCCCCTTCGCCGGCCAGGCCTTCGTCGGCGACTACACGCGCCTCGTCGTCCGCGCCTCGCTCGAAAAAATCGCCGGCACGTGGCAGGGCGCCTGTTTCCCCTTCCTCGGTCGCAACGAGGCGCCGCCCTTTGTCACCGGCGACAAACTCCTCGCCGGCGTGATGCGCGCCGCCTTCGCGCCCGACGGCTCCCTCTGGCTCGGCGCCACCGGCGGCTGGGGCGCCGGCGCCGACGGCCTGCAGCGCGTCGTCTTCGACGGCACCGTCCCGCCCGAACTCCACGACGTGCGCCTCACCGCCCGCGGCTTCCGCGTCACGTTCACGCGCCCGATGAGCGCCTCCACCCTCGCCGCCGCCGCCAATTTCGAGGTCAACCGCTTCCGCTATTTCTATCAGCACAAGTATGGCTCACCTTGGGTCGACGAGACGCGCATCGCCGTCACCGCCGCCCGCCCGTCCGCCGACGGCCGCGCCGTCGAACTCGACCTCGCCGACCTCCAGCCCGGCTTCGTCTACGAACTCTCCGTCGCCGCCCTGCGCACCGCGGCCGGCGAGCCGCTCGCCAACCCGCTCGCCTACTACACTGCCAACCGCCTGCTCGACGGCCGCCGCGCCGTCGGCGACACCACGCGCCTCCCGCGTCCCGACGAAAACGCGCCCACCGCCAAGGAGGACGCTGCCGTCGCCACCAACTCGCCCGCCGCGCTCCTCGCCGCCGGCGAGAAAGTCTACCGCCTCTACTGCGTCGCCTGCCACCAACCCGACGGTCGCGGCATCCCGGGCGGCGCCGCCAATTTCCGCGACGACAAGACCCGCCTCGCCAAGTCCGACGCCGAGCTCCTGAAAATCATCGCCGACGGCAACGACCAGAAAGGCATGCCCGCCTTCGGCGCCATCGCGACCGCCGGCCAACGCAAAGCCGTCCTCGCCTACCTCCGCGCCACCTTCGGCGACCCGGCGCTCAAGCCTGCGCCGCCGCCTTGAGCCGCGCTTGGCAGACCACGGCAAACTTGCGCGATTGTGCCCAATAGGGCTGCTTCATTTCCGCTTCGCCGCCGAGGTTTTCCCAGAACTTGGGCGCGATGGTCTCGTGCGTGAACACGTAGTGGAAGAACCACTGGAACTTCTCCACCGCGTAACGTTCGTCGACTTCGCCGAGTTCCGCGTAGATCGCGACATCGTCGAGCGCCGCCAGATAGTGCAGCTTGTCCGTGGTGCTGAAGGTCGCCAGATCCCCGGCGGGACGCACCCCGAGTTCGATGTCGTTCAGCAACGCGAACAACGACCGCAGATTTCCCTCGCGGAAAAATTTCTCCCACATCGCCGTCAGGTTCTGCAGGCGTTTGAATTGCTGCGCCTTCTTGAACTGTAGCCACGCCAGCAACGCACCGCCGGCGACAAGAAACGTGCTGATGGCCTGAAGGACAATCGACATTGGACCGCAAAGTCAGCGGTGAATCCGCTTCGGCGCAAGATCGGGGCGGGCTGAAATTTCTCCCACCCTCAACCGTCCGCTCCCCCTCAGTCGAACCACTCGTCCCGCGGATCAAACGCCGGGATCGCCACGTTCACGATCCGGAATTTTCCGACCAGCCGGTGCCGGCACCCCGGCTTGATGAAAATCGACATCATCGGCTTCGCCGGAATGCGTTCGCCGTCCAGCTCCATGAACCCCTCGCCCTCGAGCACGAGGTAGATCTCGGTCATCTGCTTGTGGTAGTGCGTCCGCGCGTCGATCGAGATGTCGACGAGGTGGATCGTCGCCAGTTTGTTGTCCGGCGTCGCAAACCCGCGTCGCGAGTGCCCGCACGGACACGGCACCGCCGGCACCGTGTCGAGCTGCGTGATCATGTAGTTCTTCCCCGCCGTCGGCGCGGCGGCGGGAGCGACACTGGCAACGTCGTGGCTCATGGGAAAAACCGCCGGCCGCGCGGTGATCGCGGCCGGTGCCTTCGGCTTACTCGCCGTCCTTCTTGCGCGAGCGGCTGCGGCGCGGCTTGTCTTCGCCTTCCTCCGCCTCGTCCTCGCCGTCCTCGTCCTTGCCGTCGGCAAACTTCGACGCCTTCGCGTTGAACCACACGATCTCCTCGCCGTGCGGCACGAAGACCGGCTTCTCCCGCGCGCGATCCGGCACCTTGAGGCCGAGCGCCACCAGGCTCGCGACGAGCTGCTCGCTCGTCGTGTTCAAATCGTTGGCCACGCGGTCGACCTTGCCGGCCACCGCGCCCGTCTTGGTTTCCTTCAGCAGCAAGCGCACCGCCGCCAGCGTCGGGGATCCCGCCGCCGGCGCCGCCGTGGTCGGAGCAGCATCGGCCGCCGGAGTCGTCGCCGCCGGTTCCGCCGCAGGAGCCGCCACCGGCACTTCGGCCACCGCTACCGGTGCCGCCGTCGCGGCTACCCCGGCATTCTCCATCGCCACCGGAGCCACCGGTGCAACCGGCGCTGCGTCGGCCGCCACCGCTGGGGTGGCCTCGCTCGCAACCGCCGCCGCCTCGGCCGGAGCCGCGGGAGCCGCCGTCGCCTCGGTCGTCGCAGCTGCCGCCGGCGCGTCAGCGGGCACGCCCGCAGCCGCCGCCGCCTCGCCGCCCTCGGCCGGAGCCGCCCCGGACGCTGCCGCCGGCGCTTGGTCATGGTCGCGCTTCTCGCGCCCGTTGATCCAAAGCCCGCCGCGCGAATCGAGATTCAGCCACCAGAGCTGGCCCTCGAGTTCGGTGTAGACCGGCTTGTCGCCGGAGGTCGACGGCATGGTCAGCCCGAGCCCGGCAAACGCCGTCTTCAGGTCCGCCTCGTTGGTGCGCAAGGCGCGCGCCAGAAAACTCGTGCTGCCCGACCCGCCCGGGCCGCGGCGATTGCGCCGCATGTGCGGCCGGATCTTCGCCAGCAGCACCGTGCCTTCGGGCAAGGCCACCGCCGGCTGCTCGGCCCGCGCCGGGCGCTGACCTCCGTCCGCCGGCGCACCCGCCGCGCCGTCGGCAGGAGCCGCGGCCGCCGCACCGTCCGCCGACTCGGCCGGCATCGTCGCCGCGCCGTCCGCCGGCGCCGCGCCGGTCGTATCCGGATTCCGGTTGCCGCCCTCGGGCTTAGCCTGGGCCGGCGCCGGGGTCTCGATCTCGATCCGCTGCGCTTTCACGGCGCGGAAGACCGGACGCGGCTTTTCCTTGGTGTTGATCCAGAGTTCGCCGCGGCGGTTGATGTTCAGCCAGTAAAGATCGCCGTCGTATTCGACGTATTCCGCCTTCGAATCCTCGTCGACCGGCATGATGAAGCCGCACTCCGCGAGCGCGCCCTTCAGGTCCTCTTCCGTCTGGTCCCACTTCTTCGCGAGATAATCGACGCCGACCGACATCCCCGGCCCGCGCTGGTTGCGGCGCATGTGCGGCTTGATCGCCTCGAAGAAGCTCGGCAGCTCGTCCTCCTCCGCGGCGGTGAGCTTGTCCCAGTCGTCCTGGCCGTCGTCCTGCGCTTCCGGCTCGTCGTCGCGCGAGGTGTCGACCGGCTTGCGGAAGCCGTCGTCCGGCCCCGATTTCTCCTCGAGGAAGGTCGGCGCGCGCTCCTCCGCCGCCGGCGCCGCGGCCAACGTCGCGGCCGCCTTGAACTTCGCCTCGAACTCCGCCCGCAGCTTCTCGGCTTCGGCCTTCGCCGCCGCCGCCGCCGCGTCCTGCAGCGTCCAGTCGCGCTGCGTCGTGCGCCGCGCCAGGCCCGTGAAGGCCAGGAAATTATCCGGATGCGAATGGAACTCGATGATTTCCCATTCTTCGCGACCGAGATCGTTCAGAAATTTTTCCAGCAAGGCGGGCGTGGCGAATCCGCCTTTGCCGCTCGTGATGACCTTGTATTCCCAAAGTGACATAGTGTTGCTCCGCGCCCTGCGCGGAACCTCACCCATCCCAAATGCACGCACGCTTGCCCAGCCAATAATCGCGCCGCACCACCTTCGGCTCCGCGTCATAAGCGCCGCCCGCGCGCCGCCCCTTCCTTGCCCCCCGGGCCCCCACACCCACGTTCGTCACCTCCGTCCCGCGGTTTTCGTCCTTCTGCCCTGATGCCCCGTTTTGCCCGACTCCGTCTGCTCTCCGTCCGCCTGCTCCTCTGCGCGGCAGCCCTCGCGCCCGGGTTGGCCGCCCAAACCCCGCCCTCGCCCGCGACCCTCGCCACCGAGGTCGTCTCCGCCGCCCGCCTGCCCCAACCGCGCGACCACATCGCGTCCGCCACCCGCA
>JBILLY010000333.1:0-5629 GCA_044375835.1 Opitutaceae bacterium | reverse complement strand
CCAATACTCGATGTCGAAGGCTTCCTGCTGCGGGAGGGAGATGTAGGTGTCGATCGCCTCGGCGCCGCGCATGACCTCGACGGCGCAGTTGTAGAATTCGGCGGTGACGCGCGACTCGGACTTGTCCTTGCCCCACGCGATCATGCCGAGGCCGGGGATGAGGACGACCGTGGGATTGGGGTCGCGCATCGCGGGCGAGTTGGCGTGTTTGCACTTCGCGTAGTAGGCGGCGTAGTCGGCGCGGTAGGCGGTGAGGCCGGCGGCAAGTTTCGCCTTCAACGCCGCGGCGTCCTCGGCCTGCGGATTCCAGTCGACGTAGAGCGGCTTGATCTTGGTGCGGAGGAAGTGGTCGGGGCAGCTCGTGCCGAGTTCGGCGAGGCGGGCGGCGTCCTTGGAATTCACGAAGCGCAGGATCTTGGCGTCGTCCTGGACGGTGCCGATGAAGCGCTTTTCCTTGGAGACTTGGCCGCGCAGCCACGGGAGAATCGCGGCGAAGGTGGCCTTGCGCTTGGCCTCGTCGAGGGTGGCGTATTTCTGGCCGCCGAAGGCGGCGGCGTCGCCGCCTTTGGCGGCGTATTTCGCCTCGATGTAGGCGGCGGCCTTTTCGATGCAGTCGAGAGTGTAGGTGTAGCAGGCCTTGTCGTCGTCGGCCCAGGAGATGAAGCCGTGCTGGCCCATCATGATCGACTTGGCCTTCGGGTCCTGGCGGCAGATTTCCTGCATCGCGAGGCCGAGTTCGAAGCCGGGGCGCATCCACTTCACGTAGGCCATCTCGCCGCCGAAGATTTCCTGCGTGAGACGCTCGCAGTTTTGCGACGCCGCGATCGCGATGATCGCGTTGGGGTGCATGTGGTCGACGAACTTCGCGGGGATGAAGCTGTGCAGCGGCGTGTCGATCGAGGAAGCGCGGGGATTCAGGTTGAAGGTGGCGTGCGCCTGCATGCCGACCATGTCGTCCTCGGCTTGCGACTTCAGGCCCTTGTCGGGGCGGGAGCCGTAGAGCGACTGCATCGCGAGGAGCTTCGCCTGGTAGAGGGACGAAAAATTCTCGCGCGTGCTGGTGCGCAGGTCGCCGCCGGAGCCCTTGACCCAGAGCACCTCGGTGGGCGCGCCGGTGAGCGGGTCCTTCTCGGTGATCTTGGAGGAGGTGTTGCCGCCGCCGGTGTTGGTGATGCGTTGGTCGCTGCCGAGGAGATTGGAGCGGTAGACGAGGCGACCGCAGCCATCGAGGGTGGCGGCCTTGGCATCATCCCAGAGGAAGTTGACGTAGGTGTAGGTTTTCATGGACGGGTGAGTTGAGAATTGAGAGCTGAGAGTTGAGAGCGGGGGGCGCGGAGAGCTGAGAGCCAAGAGCCAAGGGCCGAGAGCTGAGAGTGAGAAGTCGGGAGCGGAGTGCCAGGGGCGGAGCGCCGAGAGGGCTGAGGTTAGAGGCCGAGGGCGCGTTGGCGGTAGTGTTCGTCGGGGCGGCCGGCGATGCGGGCGATCTGGGCGGGGCTGAGGCCACGGGGTTTGCCGCCAGAGTGCAGGGCGGCGCCGGTGAAAACCTCGGCGGCCTTGGTCGCCATGAGTGTGGCCGCGAGGACTGACTCGGGGGTGGGGCCGAGGGCGATGAGGCCGTGGTTCTCGAGGAGAATGACGCGGGGCGGACGGGCGAGGCGGCGGATGTAGCCGACGACGGCGGCGCGGATGCCGCGGGCGAGTTTCAGCCCGGGATCGAGGTAGGGAACGAAGACGCTCTCGACGCCGCAGCAGACGATTTCGTCGGGGCAGAGGCGGGCGCGGGCCCAAGCGCGGGCGTGGCGCGAGCAGAGGATGCGGTTGACGGCGACGGGGTGGGTGTGGCCGACGAAGTTTACGCCGGGGAGCGTGAGCAGGTAGGCGTGAAACATGGCCTCGACGCTCGGCTTCTTGGCGGAGGGGTCGAGGCGGGCGTCGAGCAACGCGGCGTCGACGGCGGTGTCGGCGAGGCGCGGGCGGTCGAGCAGCGCCACCAGGTCGGCGAGGCGGCAGGCGGTGAGGCCGAGCGGGGAGAGGGTGGCGAGGTTGGAGCCGCTGGCCTTGACCAGAAAGGCGTCGGGACCGGTGCGGGCGGAGGTGTTGCCTTCGCCGAGGATGGCGAGGTGACGGTCCTCGCGACCGAGGTTGTGCGAGAGGCGCAGGAGGCGCTCGGGCACGGAGGGATCGGTGGTCGCGACGGGTGCGGACATAGGAAAAGAGGCGGAAACGTCGCGGAAAATCTTCCAAAGAGTCAACGTTTTCGTTGCAGGATCTTCCAAAAGATTCCAACTACTACCAAACACGATGCAAGCCGAGGAGCGTCACGCCAAGATCGAAGCCTACCTGCAGAAGGCGGAATTTGCTTCGTTGGAGGAGCTTGCGCAGCAGGTGGGGGTGTCGGTCTCGACGGTGCGGCGGGATGTGGCGGCGTTGGAAGAACGTGGCTTGGCGACGCGGACGCACGGCGGGGCGCGGCTGCGGCAGACGCCGAAGAGCAGCGAGCATGTGTTTGCGGTGCGGGACACGCATCACGTCGGGGAAAAGGAGGCGATCGGGGCGGCCTGCGCGGCGCTGATCCAGCCGGGGCAAAACGTGATTTTGGACTCGGGCACGACGTGTTTCCACGTGGCGCAGCACTTGGGGGAGAAGGTGGCGCAGATCATCACGAACTCGCTGCCGATCGCGAATCTGTTTGCCGGCTCGAATCGGCACGAGGTGCACCTGAGCGGCGGGACGATTTATCCGCGGCTGGGAACGCTGGTGGGGCCGCACGCGGTGGAGACGTTTTCCCGGATGCACGCGGACGTGGCGATCTTGAGCGGCGGGGGTATCGCGTCGGACGGCATCACCAACTCGCACGGGCTGATCGTGGACATCCAGCGCGCGATGATGGCGGGGGCGGCGAAGGTGATCTTTTGTTTCGATCACTCGAAGTTCGGGCGGAAGTCGCCGTTCTTTCTGTGTGATTTCGCGCACGTGGACGTGGTGGTGACGGATGCGCGGGCGCCGGCGGAGCTCGTCGCGGAGCTGCGGGCGAAGGGGATCGAGGTCGTGGTGGCGTGACGCGGCGACGCGGGGGTGCTTCGCGCGGGGTCGGGCGTCCGCGGTCGAGACGAAACCGGGACGAGGGCGACGGGTTTTGTTTTTGGAACGCCATTGGATTCGGCCAATAGGGCCGAATCTTGGAGTGCGGCGGCTGATCGCCGGCGCAGGGGGAGGAAGGGCCGGCCAATGGCCGGGGTGCGGGGGAAGGCCTGATGCCAAAGGCCCTATGGATTTGGAGTTCTCGCGCGACGGCACGGACGCAAGGTCCGGCCCTACAGGGGAGGCTTGGAGGCAGGGTCCGTTGCGGCAGTCCCAAAGTATCGGGCGGTTGGTTTGAGCGAGCTCAGGCCCTGCGGGGGCGGCGGGCTGGGACGGCCGCCGCTACGGCCGAACCGCAGTGCGGTTCAATACAGCAGGGCGGCGCGGCGGCGCTCCTCGAAGGCGGCGAGCTTGACGGACCAGCGGGCCTTGATCGCGGCGAGGGAGTCGCCGGCCTTGAGGGCGGCGAGGGTCTCGTCGTCGCCGAGGAGGCGGGCCATCTTGTCGATGTCGAATTTTTCCGGATACAGGCGGCGGACGGCGAGGGCGAGCTCGATGCCGACGTCGACGGCGTTGAGGCGGGTGCGGTCGGTGATGACGGCGCGCACGCCGCCGCAGGCGGTGTCCTTGTATTTCAGCGAGGCCTCGGGGCCGGGATAGAAGGCCATCGAGGGCGTGAACGCGACGGGCTCGAAGCGGACGCCGGGGAGGGCGGCGGCGTTGAGGGCGGCGGCGAGTTTGGCGCCGTCGATGTAGGGGGCGCCGACTTGCTCGAAGGGGATGAGCGTGCCGCGGCCCATCGAGACGTTGGTGCTCTCGAGCAGGCAAAAGCCGGTGTAGAGCGTGGCGGCGGCGAGGCTGCGCATGGAGGGCGACGGGTTGATCCAGGGCAGGCCGGCGTCGTCGAAATACGTTTCGCGCGTCCAGTTCTCGCAGCGGACGACCTCGAGGTCGGCGCCGAATTTGCGCTCACGGTTGAAGAGGATCGCGAGCTCGCCGAGCGTCATGCCGTGGCGGACGGGGATATCGTGGAAGCCGATGAAGGACGGCGGGCGGGACTGGACGGGGCCCTCGAACTTGACGCCGGCGATGGGGTTCACGCGGTCGAGGACGAAGATCTTTTTCTTGGCCTTGGCGGCGGCCTCGAGCGCGGCCCCGAGCGTGGCGGAGTAGGTGTAGAAGCGGGCGCCGATGTCCTGGATGTCGAAGACGAGGGCGTCGACCTCGCGGAGCTGGGCGGGCTGGGGGGCGCGGGAGCGGATGACGGCCATGTCGTAGTCGGCGGCGGACATGCCGGGGGTGCGCTTGGGGGCGTTGCTGTAGAGGCTGTAGACGGGGAGCTTGGTCTTCTCGTCGATGGTGTCGCCGACGTGGTCGTCGGCCACGCCGCGGATACCGTGCTCGGGGGCGAAGAGGGCGACGAGTTTCACGTCCTTCGCGCCGTGGAGCAGGTCGATGGTGAGGCGGTTGAGGCGGTCGCGGCCGCTCTGGTTGGTGATGAGGCCGAGGCGGAGGCCGCGGAGGCGGGCGAAGTCTTCGCGGACAAGGACGTCGATGCCGTTGAGGACGGCGGTGCGGTCGCGGCCCATGGCCTCGGCGGCGAGGGTGGCGATCTCGCGGCGGATGGGGGTGGCGTCGCCCTTGCCGTCGGGGTGGACGCGGTTGCTGAAGAAGAGGACGAAGGTTTTGGCGGCGGGATCGATCCAGACGGAGGTGCCGGTCCAGCCGGTGTGGCCGAAGGTGCGGCCGGCGGGGAACCAGCGCCCGCGCGGGCCGGAGTAGCTCGTGTCGATGTCCCAACCGAGGCCACGGCGGCTGGAGCCGTCGTATTGGACGCGGGTCATCTCGGCGATGGAGGCGGGGCTGAGGATGCGTGCGCCGTCGAGTTCGCCGCCGTTGAGAATCATGCGGCAGAAGCGGACGAGGTCGGGGATGGTGAGGAAGAGGCCGGCGTGGCCGGCGACGCCGCCCATGCGGCGCGAGGTGGGATCGTGGACGACGCCGTGGATCATGGTGCCGTCGACGAGTTCGGTGGGGGCGATGCGGGCGAGTTTTTCGCGCGGCGGGAGGAAGCCGGCGTCGGTCATCTTCAGCGGGGCGAAGATTTTTTCGCGGGTGTAGACGTCGAGGGGCTGGCCGCTGGCGAGGCGGACGAGTTCGCCGAGGACGATGAAGTTGATGTCGCTGTAGAGGAATTGGCTCTCGGGGGCGTGGCGCAGTTCTTCGGCGCAGGCGCGCTCGATCGCGGCGGGCACGCCGGTCCAGGCGGGCGTGGCGGGGATGCCGGCGCGCAGGCCGGACATATGCGTCAGGAGGTGGCGGACGGTGACGCGGTCTTTGCCCTTGGCGGCGAAGGCGGGGAGGTAGCGGGCGACGGGGGCGTCGAGCACGAGTTTGCCCTGCTCGACGAGCTGCATCACGGCAGTGGTGGTGGCGACGACCTTGGTGAGGGAAGCGGCGTCGTAGATGGTGTCGGCGGCGGTGGCGGCGGGCGCGGGCACGAGGGCGCGTTGGCCGTAGGACTTGGCGTAGACTTCGCCGGCGCGTT
>JBILLY010000332.1:0-5643 GCA_044375835.1 Opitutaceae bacterium | reverse complement strand
CCGATTTCGACGGCGGCAGCGGCACCCGCCGCCTGACGTTCGTCGCGCCGCCCGGCACCCAGCCCGCCCCGCTCGCCCTCGAACTCGCCGGCGGCGCGATCATCGCCGCCGAAGCCTACGCCACGCTCCGCGCCGCCGATCCGAGCCTGCCCTAGGCCGACGGCCGGCTGCGACCGCGCTCCCCCGGTCGCCCCGGGCGGGCACCGCGCGTTCCGCGCCGCGACCTTCTCCGCTCAACGGTCGAGTTCCAGCAACTCCGACGTCGCCCGGCACCCGCGCACATCGGTCACGCTGAAGAAGCACGCCTGCGTCCGCTCCGGCACTTGCGCGCGCACCAGCCCGCGATCCGCATCCCAATCCGCGTCGACCTCCTCCCACGTCAGGGTCGTGGCCGGTCCTTTCTCACGCGTGAAAAACAGCCGCACCCCCGCGAGCGGCACCGCCGTCGTCACCTCCGCGGTCAACGCCTCGCCTTGGCGGCGAAACGACCCGATCCGCGCCAGCGGCGCGCCGCCGCGCAGCACCGAGTCGGCAAACACGCCGATCTCCGCCGGTTCCGAGCCGGCCGCCTGGCTGTGCGCCATCCGCGGGATCATCAGCTGCGTCCGGAGGCCCATCGTGAGCCGCGCCGTGCGCTGCCACATCCGCGGCTGGAAAAACCGGTCGTTCGTGCCGTTCACCCACAGCATCGGCTGCTCCGAGCGCGTCAGCAGGCGCGACGGATCCCACAGCGCGCTCCACTGTCGGCCGGCTTCCGTGGCGACCTGCGGCGCAAATGCTTCGCTCTGGTCCAGAAAGCCGCAGCCGTAAACCGGCACCGCGAGGCGGAACCGCGTATCCGTCCCGACCGCCGCCGCCGCCACCACCCCACCCCAGGAAATCCCGGTCACTCCGATCCGCCCCGCATCGACCTCGGGCCGCGCGGCCAGCAGCGAGTGCGCCAGCATCACGTTGGCGACGGCATGATACATCCACTGGTCCGCGGGCGGCCGATCGCCCGCGGCGATGCTCGCCCCGCCGTCGACCGGACCCGCGTGCGCGTGCCGCTCCCGCTTCGCCTGGTTCGCCGCCGGCACGTGGCCGCCCGTGTCGAGCGCGATCGCCGCGTAGCCGCGCGCCGTCCACTGGCGCACCCACTCGGGAAACGCCGTGCCGCCGCCGCCGTGCACGAGCACCATGCCCGGCACCCGCTCGCCCGCCTGCACCGCGGGCACCCCCACATAGGCAAACACCCGCGTCGCTTTGCCTTCGACCGGCGGTCCCTCGAAAAACAGCGCCTCCACCCCGTCGCGACCCAACTCCGCCGGCGCCGCGTGCACCGCCGGCGCGCGCGCAAACTCCTCCGCCCGCCAGGGCAACGCCGCGCGCGCCGCGACCGGCGCCACCACGCAAATAAGACAGCACACCACCCACCGGGACAGACACATGGCGTGACCCTACCCGCCGGCCGCGGGGTGTAGACACAATTCGCCGCGCGCCGTCGGCGGTTGCCGGCTGCCGCGACCACCCTCCCGCCGGCGGGCGTCGCGCGCTCAGCCCTTCGTCGCCGGCGCGCCGCCCGTCGCCTGCACCTTGCGGCGGAAAATCGTCCCGCCGCTCGCGACATACAGGTAGCCGCGCCCGGGACCGCTCAGCACGCAGCTGACGACGTTTTTGTCCGCCTGCGGCTTGCGCACGACGCCGCACATGCGGCCCGTCGGATCGAAAACCTGGATACCGAGCGTCGTGGTCACGTAGTAGCGGCCCTGCGCATCCGTCGCCATGCCGTCCCCGCCCGACGCCGCGAGATACGGCGGCGGCTCGTTGAACTTGAACTCGCCCTTCGGGTCGATCGGCCGCCGCATCGCCATGTAGGGCGACTTGGCATCGAGCGACCCGTCGGGGTTGATCCGGTAAGTCCAGACGTTGCCGCCGCGGCTTTCGCTCACCGCCAGCGTGCCTTCGTCCGGCGAGAGCGTGATGCCGTTGGGATTGGCCAACCCGCCGTCCGCCGCTTTCAGCGTCTTGGTCGCGAGGTCGACATGCGCCACTTCCTTTTTCGAGGTGTGGGTGAAATAGAGGTGTCCGCGCGCGGTCACCACGAGGTCGTTGGGCTGCACGTCCGTCGCGAGCACCTCCAGCGCCTGCGTCTTCAGGTCGATCGCCACGAGCCGTTTCTTCGCGCCCTGGCAGCCGTAGAGCCGGCCGTCCGGGCCGAACTTCATGCCGCTCAGCGCCTCGTCGCTGAGTTTCGTTTTCACCCCGTCCAACCCGATCCGATACACGCCGGGCGCCGTGCCGCGGATGTCGCTGAAATAGAAATTGCCCGCCGCGTCGCTCGTCAGCGCGTCCGCCATGCCCAGGCCTTCCGCCACGGGCGTCCAGTCTTCGCCTTCGAGGAGCAGGCGGTGCAGCGTCATGTCGCCGCCGAGATCCCCCTTCGTGTCGATCGTCGGCACGTGCTTCTCCGCCCGCCAGAGCCAGCGCATCGCCTCCGGGAAGAGCGAGCCGCCGTGCTGCGAGTTGTGCCCGTAGCCCTCCGCGTAGTCGAAGCGCACGTCGTAGCCCATGTAGCGCAGCGCCGCGTGCATCTGCTGGTTCGCGATCGGCCAGTTGCCGTAGGGGTTGTCGAGGTCGCCCGAGGTGTCCTCGAGATAGACGCGGATCGGCTTCCGCTCCGTCTTGCGGATCAGCGCCGGGTAGGCGTTGCCGCCCATCAGGTTCACATAGCTGCCGATCGTCGAGAACACCTTGCCGAAGGACTCGGGCCGCTCCCACGCCGCGGTGAAGGCCGCGATCGCCCCGCTGCTCGCCCCGCCGATCGCGCGCCGCGCCGGATCGCGCGACACCGGAAACTGCTTCTCCACTTCGGGCAAAATCTCCTCCAGCAGGAACCGCCCGTAGCGGTCGCCGAGCGCATTGTATTCGAGGCTGCGGTTGCTCGCGCGTCCCGGCCGCTCCAGCGGGCCCTTCGCCGGATCGTGCCCCGGGTTCACGAACACCGCCACCGTCGGCGGCATCGCGCCCGCCGCGATCAGATTGTCGAACACCGTCGGCACGCGCCAATTGCCCTTCGGGTTCACGTAGTCGTGTCCGTCCTGAAACACCATCAGCGCCGCGGTCCCGTCGGGCCGGTAGTTCGCCGGCACATAGACCCACCAATCGCGCGTCGTCGCGGCGTAGATCTTCGACGTCCACGCCGGCATCTGGAGCAGCCGCCCCTGCGCCACCCCGGCCTGCACCTGGTGGTCGGGCGTGATCTTGAAGCCGTCGGCGGCGGGCAGCGCCGCGGCGGCGACGAGGAAGAGAGCGAAGTTAAGAAGACGCATGGGAAAACAGGGGATTGATCGGCACCCCGCATTCGACGCGGAACGCCCCGCTGGAAACCGGCGGGCCCGGTCGGATCGGCGCAAAAATGCGACGATCAAATGCTGCGGGTTGAGGTTCGGGAGTCTTTGGCATTCGGCAGTCGTCATTCGTCATTCCGCGCGCGGCTATTCTTTCGGCCAGTCGCGCCAGAGCCAGCGCAGCGTATCCGGAAAAATCGCACCGCCGTGCCGGCCGCTGTGTCCGTCCGTGCCGAAGACGAGCTGGTGGTCGTAGCCGGCGAATTTCAGCGCCGCCGCCATGTCCCGGTTCGCCAGCGGCCAGTTGCCGTGGAGGTTGTCGAGGTCCGCGTGGCCTTCCTGCAGGAAAACCCGCAGCGGCTTCGGCGCCGCCTTCGATTTGCGCACGAGCGCCGGATAGACGTGCCCGCCCTGGATGTTGGTGAAGCTGCCGATGTGGCTGATCACTTTCCTGAACTGGTCCGGCCGCTCCCACGCCACCGTGAAGGCCGCGATCCCGCCGGAGCTGTTGCCCACCACCGCCCGGCCCGCCGGGTCATTCGTCACATTCAGGCCGCGCAGCACTTCCGGCAGCAGTTCCTCCAGCAAAAACCGCGCGTTGGCGTCGCCCAGCGAGTCGTATTCGAAGCTCCGGTTGCTCCGCGCTTTCGCGCCCGGCACCGTCGGCGCGATCGAGCCGGGATTCACCCCGACCGCGATCGTCACCGGCATTTCTTTTTTCGCGATCAGGTTGTCGAAGACCGTCGGCACCCGGAACGCGCCCGTGGCGTTCATGAAGCCCGCCCCGTCGAAAAACACCATCAGGCACGCGGGCCGCTCCGGCGTATACTGCTTCGGCACGTAGACGAAATACTCCCGCGTCGTGCCCGGAAACACCTTGCTCGACGCGAAGGTCCCTTTGCGCACCTCGCCGTGCGGCACGGCCCGCACCTGCGCGTCGGGACCGGGCACGTAGGCATCGGCGGCGTGGAGAGAAAGCGCTGCGCCCAGCAGCGCGCCAATCAGGGGTAGAAAGCGCACGGTGCGTTGCTACCGGCGCGACCCGTCGGCGCAAGCGGCAAGGTGCGCGGTCATTCGGATCGGCAGAAACTCCGCGCCCCTCCTCGTCGCGCACCCGGCCGCCGCGGCGCAGCCGGTCGCCGCGCGCAACGCCCCCGCCTCCCCCCCGCGTTCGCCCGCTCCGCGCCCCACCCCCTTCGCTCCGGGCTCTGGGCTCTCAGCTCTGGACTCTCAGCTCTCCTCCGCTCTCAACCGACTTTGCGCCCCTCAATGACACCCGCACCCCGCGCCGCAGCTGCCTTCGCCGCCGCCCTGCGCCTGCTTGAGTTCGTCCGCCGTGGCGGCCCGCGCCGCCGTGATCTCCACGTCGAACGTCAGGTCCACGCCGGCCAGCGGGTGATTCGCGTCGAGCACCACCTCGTCGCCTTCGATCGCCGCCACCGTCACCACGGGGTCGGCGCGGTGCGGCCCGGTCTGAAATTGGTCGCCCACGCTCAGCTCGCCCTCGATCGGGAGCATCGTGCGCGGCACGCGTTGCAGCTGCGCCGGATCGCGTTCGCCGTAGGCGCGCGCCGCCGGCACTTGCACGCGGGTCTTGGCGCCCGCCGCCACGCCGCGCAGCTGTTCGTCGAGTCCGTCGATGATCTGCCCCGAGCCCTCCAAATAGGAGATCGGCTCGCCGCCGGCCGAAGTATCGAGCACGCGACCGCTGGGATCGCGCAGGGTGTAGTGGAAGGATACGACGCGCATGTCCGGGAAGTGGGAAGGACCAAGGGACAAGTAACAAGTGCGGATTCCACCCGCTCCGCCGCCCGCTCGATCGGTCCCCATCGTCCCCCGCATTTCGGTCCTTTTGTCCCTTCGTCCCTTGGTCCAGTCCGCTCCTTGATCCCTTGATCCTTGATCCCTTGCCCCTTCCGCGCGCCCCCGGGGCGCGCGGCCCTACGTTTCCTGCCGCAGCACTTCCAGCGGCGGATGATTGGTCACGCCCCGGCCCGCCACCAACCCGGTGATCACCGTCACCACGCTCACCGCCGCGGCCCCGCCGACCAGCAGCGGCACCGACACACTCGGCGTGATCCGGAAAACAAAATGCGCCAGCAACGCGTTGCCCGCCACTGCCAGCAGGCAGCCCACCACCGCCGCGAGGAACCCGAGGATCGCATACTCGACCGTCTGGATCTGCAGCAGCTGCCGCCGCGTCGCCCCGAGCGTGCGGAGCAGCACCGTCTCGCGGATCCGCTGGTAGCGCCCCGTCGCCACCGCGCCGACAAGCACGATCAGCCCCGTCAGCACCGTGAAGCCCGCCATGAACTCG
>JBILLY010000331.1:0-5658 GCA_044375835.1 Opitutaceae bacterium | reverse complement strand
TCCGGTGTTGAAGGAGTTGCTCGCGGCGGCGCAGGCGCGCGGACCGATCACTGACCCGAACGTGCAGCAAACGGTCACCCTCCTGCAAAACGCCGCCTTCGTGCAAGGCGCGAGCGGCCGCGCCGTGTCCGGCCAGTTTCCCGCGGTGGTAGCGCCGCTGTCTGGCAATGTGGCGGCCAACTATCGTTTCGCCCGAACGGCGCGGCTGGCCGGCCTGAACGTCGGCTTGAGCGGCACCTACAGCGGCAACGCTGTACTGCGCTACCTCAATGCCTTTCCCGACAACACCAGCGTCAAAGGGGGGGCGGCCTACGCGGTGAACGCGAACCTCGGTTACCGCACCAAGATATTCAGCCGGCCGACTACCGTGATGCTCAACCTCTCCAACCTCTGGGCCAACCGCTACCAGGTTATCAGCTCGGTTGCCCTCGCCGACGGCGCCAATCACAACCTCGAGATCTACGGCCAGCCGTACCAAGCCCGCCTCACCGCCTCGATGGAGTTCTGAGTCCGGTCAATCCACGAACTCAAAATCTACCTCGGAAAAGGACTTGGTCCGGCGCCGGTCATTCGTCAGGTGCCGCAGATCATGCATGGCGGCCTGGGCGCGGATGAAAAAATCTGGCAGGACCGGATCATCAGTGTCCTTGCGCCGATACTGGCGGAAGGCAACGCCCGCGCGCCACGCGGCATCGGCGTCGACGGGAATGACTTCAAAGTCGCGCAAATCCTCATCCACTGCATCGCGCGAGCGACCGCCCGCAGCCAGTTCCGCCAGGGTCACGGAACTGACGGCGAGCCGATCGCGCCGCGCTACTTCAAGCCAACGCCGCCTTTTGGTTGCGGCCTCGAGCCGCGTTGGGATTAAGGCGGGCAAACCGGCTTCGCAAAAGCCCCGGCGGGCGCCATGCTTGACGCCGCCGGGCCCGGATGTCCCGGCGGACGATGGCGACTGCCGGTATCGCACCTTTTCCGCGTGACGACCATCCCCCGAACGGGGGATGGTCGCGGGCTGGGAAATGCCCGATGATGTCACAAACCCGTCCGCGGCCACCCCGCGAACCCGCCCTGTCCCCTGAGTTTACCCGACCCTGCCCAACCATGAAACCCTACCGCCTCGCCCTGGCCCTGTCTCTCCTCGTTGGCTCTGCGCTCGCCCAATCGGTCGCGCCGTCTGCTCGCTCCGCGGCCGCGGCGGCAGGGGACGAAACCGTCGTCTTGAATCCCTTCATCGTCAGCACCGAGGCCAACAAGGGCTACTACGCCTCGGAGACGCTCTCGGGCACGCAGCTGAAATCCCAGGTGCGCGATCTCGCCAATCCGATCACGATCCTCACGGAGGAGTTCATGCGCGACATCGGCGCGGTGAATTACGAGGAGGCCTTGGAGTTTCTGCCCAGCACCCAATCGTTCAAGGGCGACACCTCCGACACGGAATCCGTCACGTCGCGCACCGGCACACCGTTCGTCGTGCGCGGCTTTCGCTCCACGTCGCTGACCAACAATTTCTTCACCAGCCGCATCAAGGTGGACAATTTCAACACCGAGACCGTGACCCAATCCCGCGGGCCCAACTCGCTGCTCTTCGGCCTCGGCTCGGTCGGCGGCGGCCTCGACGCCACCAACAAGGCCGGACGATTCAACGCCGACAGCTACGGGCTGGAAGTTCGCGTCGACTCGGAGGGTTCCCGGCGCGCCAGCGTCGATATCAACCGCATTGTCCTGCCGAACAAAGTCGCGCTGCGCTTCGCCGCCCTGTCGCACGACCAACGCACGCCGCGCGATCTCCAGTATATGCGGCGCAACTCCGCCTACCTGAATCTGACGCTGCAGCCGCTCAAAGGCGCGACGATCAACCTCAACGCCGAGACCGGTCGCATCGACGAGCTGACTCCGCGGCCCTATCTGGCCTACGACAGCGTGTCCGCCTGGCTGAACGACCCCCGGACTCCCCTCCAGAAGGCGAACACGATCGACCTCGCCTTGGTCCAATCCGGCACCACCGCCGCCCGCAACACCGCCCGGAACATCATCACCGGCGTTTCCCAGGGTTTCTCGACCACCAACTATCTCGTATACGTGATGAACGCGCCGCAGCTGGGCGTGCAGAACTGGAACCTCAAGTCCCGCGGCTCGGAAGCGTTCGTCAACGGCCTCACCCAGAGCAGCACCAGCATCTCGGGCGCGACCCGCGTGCCGGGCGTCGCCTTCCCGTTGGACACCGTCGTCTCCGGGCCGTCGGACTACTTCAACACCACCTACGACAAGTTCTCGGCGTCGTGGCAGCAGCAGATCCTCGCCAAGACCTTCTTCGAACTCGCCGGCGCCTACGAGACGTCGAAGAATGAAGACTGGCAGCCGGTCTCGCGCGGAGACTACGAGCTCTTCATCGACAACAACTACTACCTGCCCACGCAGCTGGCCGCGAACAACCCCGACCCCACCAAGCCGCTCAACCCCTATTTCGGCACGCCGTATATCGAGTCCAACGCCACGCTGCAGAACCGCGACACGACGATGAAACAGTATCGCGCGACGCTGACCCGGCAGTTCGACCTGAGCCGGATCGAGCCGATCAAGGGCTTCGATTTCGGCAAGTTTACGGCGGTGGCGTTTCACTACTACCGGCACGTGGACAGCTATTTTCAGCAGCCGGAGGAAATGACCACGACCTCGGTGCTGGCTTCCGGTGTTCTCTCCGACACGCAGAACCAGATTCGCCGGCGCTACTACCTCACGCCGGGCCAGCCGGTGACCTTTCCCGCCTTCACCCCGAGCCAGGCTCCGATCAACCAGACGGGCAATCCGGCGGTTCCGGGCAGCGTCGTTCCGACCGTGAGGTCGGCCTTCCTGCATCGCCTCAATCCCGTCTACGCGCCCGAGACCACCAAGTCGTATGCCGCGATCGGCCAGTGGGAGTTGTTCTCCCGCCGCTTGATTCTCACCGGCGGCATCCGGCGCGACGATCTCAGCTCGAAGAATTTCGTGTTCGCGACCGATCCCGTCACCCGCCTCTTCCTCGGCAGGGGCCAGGGAGCTTTCGCGCCGGCGACCACCTCGTCGGTCACCAACACCAACTACGGCGCCGTCGTCAAAGTCACGAAGTGGCTCGATGTGTTTGCCAACACCGCCACCAACACCGTCGGCGCCGGCGGCACCAACTACGACGTTTTCAACCGGACGCTGCCCAATCAGGAGGGCACGGGCTACGATCTCGGTGCGCGCGGCTTCTTCTTCGACGACCGCGTGATTCTGAAGCTCAACTATTTCAACAACGAGCTCACGAACCGCATTTCGAATCCGCTCCGGGACGGCGCCATCGGCGTCGAGATGGCGCGGCAGAACGGCTACGTCGAACGCTTCCTCGAGGGCATGGTCCTCAACGGCTTTGGCGGCAGGGTCGCCGGCGCGCGCCGCTTCGCCGACTACCCGGGCAACGGGCTTTGGACCGACGTCGAGTCGGATCTGACGGAGGGCTACGAAGTCGAGGCGACGCTCAATCCCACCAAGCAAATCCGCGTGCTGCTCAACGTGTCCTACAACGACTCGAAGTTGAACGACACCTACAAGTTCACCCGCCCGTGGTATGAGCAATTCGTCAAACCCGTCCGGGACGACGCCGCGATCCGCGCGCTCATCGCCAACCCCACGTTCAACGCCACGCGGACCATCGGCGACTACATCACGGGCATCGAGCGCCGCTTGAATTACCACGAGGCCCAGGTCGGCGGCGCCCGGCTGCGCGGCAACAATTGGCTCGTGAACGTCGTCGGGAGCTACGCCTTCGACCAAGGCCCGCTGAAAGGCACCCGCATCGGCGGCAGCGTGCGCTGGCGCGACGCCCCCGCCATCGGCTACCCGGAACGGGGCGGCACCTTCGACGTCGCGAATGCATTCAGCGGCAAGGACTCCTTGGTCACGGATGCGTTCGTGAGCTACGCTTGGCGCCAGCGACTGCTCGACCGAAACCTGAATTGGACCGTCTCTCTCCGCGCGCGAAACCTCCTCGACGACGACGAGCCCTACCCGGCCAGCGCCGTCGACAACGGCGCCGGCCGCGCGCACATCCTGCAGCGCATCTACCAAGCGCCCCGCACCTACGAACTCACCGCCGGCGTGAAATTCTGAACCTGCGATCCGCCCGTCCGGTCGAGCCGCGGCGTCTGGCGCGGCGGGCGGACGGCGGGTTCGCTGCTCCTGTCCCGCACCCGCGCCCGACCTCCGCCCTCAACGACCATGAACAAGTTTCTCCCCCGCCGGTTCCGACTCTCCGGCGGGCTCGCCGCCCCGCTCCTCCTCTCGGCCTTCGCCACCGCGTCCCTCGCGGCGACACCCACTCCGCGCCCGCCCAACATCGTTGTCATCCTCGCCGATGACTACGGATACGGCAGCGTCGGCGCCTACGGCGCGGACCCCGCGTTGATCCGCACCCCCAATCTCGACCGCCTCGCGCGCGAAGGCCGGCGCTTCACCGACGCCTACACGCCGTCCTCCGTCTGCACGCCCACACGCTACGCGCTTGTGACCGGCCGCTATTGCTGGCGCACGCCGCTCAATCACGGCGGCGTCGCCAACACCCTCGACCCGCTCCTCCTCGAGACCTCGCGTCCGACCGTCGCATCGCTCCTGAAGAAACACGGCTACGCCACGGGCTTCGTCGGCAAGTGGCACCTCGGCTACGGCACGGCGCCACGCGTCGACTACACGAAGGAACTCAAGCCCGGCCCGCTCGAACTCGGTTTCGACTACCAGTTCGCCGTGCCCCAAAATCACAACGACATCACCCGCGTCTTCGTCGAAAATCACGGCGTATTCGGCCTGCGCTCGGCCCGGCTCACCCCCGCGCCCGGCAAGCTCGGCCTCGATGCCCCCGAACGCGACGACCCGAAGACCATGGGCGATCTCACCGACCGCGCGGTGAGTTGGCTCGAAAAGCAAGCCGGCCGGCCGGCGCCCTTCTTCCTCTACTACGCACCCGTCGCCGTCCACGAGTTGATCACGCCGTCAACCGAGGGCCAGGGCTCGAGCCGAGCCGGCCCCTACGGCGACTTCATCCACGACCTCGACCGCAGCGTCGGCCGTATCCTCGCCGCGCTGCAAAAACAAAACGCTCTCGACCACACGCTCGTCATTTTCACCTCCGACAACGGCGGCGTCGTCAATCCCGGCAGCAAAACCGGCGCGAACAAAGTCGCCATGGACGCCGGCCTGAAAATCAACGGCACCCTGCGCGGCGGCAAACACGACATCTGGGAGGGCGGCTTCAAAGTGCCGTTCCTCGTGCGTTGGCCCGGCCGCGTGCCCGCCGGCACGGTGAGCAGCGAGATGATCGGCGTCGTCGACGTCTTCGCGACGCTCGCCGCCGTGGTGGGCGAGACGAAACTCGACCGCGCCACCACCGCGCCCGACAGCGTGAACGTCCTCCCCGCGTTTCTCGGCCAGTCGTCCGCCGCGCCGCTCCGCCGCGACCTTATCCTCCAGAGCGCCAGCGGCGTCTACGCGATCCGCAGCGGACCGTGGAAGTGGATCGACGGCGTCCCGCTTGCGCCCAAAGGCAAAAAAGCCCCGGCCGCCACCGGCCCGAAGGCCGACCAATTCCGCCCGCGCCTCATTGATCTCGCCGCCGATCCCGGCGAGACGATGGATGTCTCCGCCGCT
>JBILLY010000330.1:0-5678 GCA_044375835.1 Opitutaceae bacterium | reverse complement strand
CCTCCCAACGTGAGCGCCATGCCATGCCCGAGCGGCCACGCGGCGCGCCCGATCCACGCGGTGAGCCCCGCCATCGCCAGGGCGAGCCCGAGACTTGCCATGGGGCCGCCCGCCACCATCACCGCCAATCGCCGGGGCAGGTCGCGGTCATCCGTCGGCATCGACGCCGCCAACCCACCCGCGGCGTTCAAGCTGCGGTTGAGACCGAAACGCACGCCGGCCGGCGTGCGCACCCACTTGAACGGCCCGACCACCAGCAGCAGAAAACGCCCGCCCACGCTGCGCCCCGCCAGCAGATGGCCGCATTCGTGCCAGGCGACGGCGATCAACCACGTCAGCGGCAGCCAGAGGAGAAACACCACCAGTTCCGTCCCGCCCAAGACCTTCAGGTCGGCCATTTGCCGGCCGAAACGGAGGCCAGCAAACCCCGCCGCCGCGCCCAGCGCGACGGAGACCCCGATGCCGAGCAGATTCACCGCGCCGCGCGGCACCGGCGAGGGCAACGGCGGCGGCAACCGGGGAACGACCGGCACGGGTGAAGCGGAGGCGGCGAGGGCGGCCGAATGAGTCATCCCGCGACGTTGCCGGTCCGGCCCCGCACGGCCAACGCGTTTGGACCGGCGGCGTTTTCCGGCGATCAACGGTGCCGCGCATCGACCGGCCCCGGTCCGCCGCGGCCGGTCCGCGCAAGAATCCGTCTCGCCGCTTGCGAACCCTCCGCCCCGGGCTTACGTCCTCCCTCCGTCATGAAACTTCCCCGCACCCTCGCCCTCATGTCCCTCTTCTCGCTTCTGTTCGGCTTCGCCCGCGCGGAACCCCTCAAAGTCGGCGCCGACGCCCCCAAACTCAGCGCCACCACCGACGCCGGCACCACGCTCAACCTCGCCGACGTCTACGCGAAGAACAACTACACCCTCGTGTGGTTCTATCCCAAGGCCCTCACCGGCGGCTGCACCAAGCAGGGCTGCTCGCTCCGCGACGCCGGCGCCGACCTGAAGAAACACGGCGTCGCCGTCATCGGCGTCAGCACCGACACCGTCGAGAAACAGAAAGAATTCAAAGATAAGAACAACTTCGACTACCCGCTGCTCGCCGACACCGACAAGAAAGTCGTCAAGGCCTTCGGCCAGAGCGGCACGCTCATGGCCAGCCGCGAAGCCTACCTGATCGACCGCAACGGCAAGGTCGTCTACCACGACAAGGGCCAGACCGAGAAACAGGCCGAGATGGTCCTCGGCTTCCTCAACGCCAAAAAGAAGAGCTGAGCCGCCGCGCCGCCGCCGGCACCGATTGTTTCCGCCGCGTGCGCCCCCCGGGGCCGCGCGGCTTTTTCGTGTCCGCCGCCGCGGAAGGCCCGCGCCGCCGCCCGCCCGCGACCGCGTCGGTCTACAGCTCGTCGTCGTGCGCCGAGCGCAGCGCGCCCGCGTGCGGATCGGCGCGCACCCGCTCCAGCCACTCGCGGATCAGCGCCTCGTCGCCGGCGCCGACCGTGCGGTCGGGCCAGCGCGCCGCCACCAGGTCGATCACATGCAGCGCACCGTCCGCGCCGCGCACGAAATTGCGCGCGTGCAAGTCCGCCACCAGCCACGCCTCGCCGCCGCGAAAATACAGCCGCGGATGGTCGCGGTTCGCCCGCAGGAACCGCGACGGGATCTCGATCAGCGCCGCCGGCAGCGACCGCGACGTGTCGTCGCCCTGCGGCAGCGGGTCGCCGAGGGTCTGCTTCGCCACCACGATGCCCTCCGGCGTGATCGCCACCACCTCCGTCGCCATGCCCAGCGCATCGACCAGGAACAATTTCTCCAGCAGCGCCCGGTAGCCACCCAGCACCGCCTCCGCCATCAGCAGGGTCTCGTCCCCGCGCCGAAAGCCGAACTCGCTCCCGATGAAGTGCTCCTCGCGCGGCAGGAAAAATTTATAAACGGAGCGGTCGCCCACCGCCATGAACGCCGACGCCTCCACGCCGCTGTGCAGGTAGCGCAGCCGCGCGTTCGGCTCCTCCAGCGGGTGCTCGACGTCGGCGTGGAACCCGAAGTCTTCCAACCGTCGCAACGGCAACCGCGCCCGGAAATCCCGGATCGCGTCGCCCAATTCCGCCCACTCCGGCCCCGCGTGCTCCAGCAGCGCTACTTCGTCTTCTTCGAGGAGGACGAGGTCCCGGTCCGGGTCCGAATGCGCTCGGAGATCGCATTTTTCTGCTGCCGCGCCGAGGCGAGCGAGCGCTTCCAGTCGTCGCTGGTGATCGTCTTGAAGACGGGCGCGTGCTTCCGCGCCGGGGAGGGCGCGGCCTTCGATGCAGGTGGAGTGTCCGGTGAAGGCATCTTGCATGGGTCCGCCATGCGCGGACGTTCGGCGGGGGGAAACCGAAACGCAAAAGGCATTTCCGCGCCAACGCGAAATTCGCCGCCCGCCCCGCGACGCGCGGACAATCCGCGCCGGCGGCAACGCGTCGCCGCACGGACGCTCCGTCCCGCCCCCGCCGCGCGCCGCCTACAACCCCGCCAGCAAGCCGCCGTCCACCGCGAGCAACTGGCCGTTCATGAAATCGCTCGCCGCCGACGCCAAAAACACCGCCGCCCCCGCGAGCTCGTGCGGCTGCCCCCAGCGTCCCGCCGGCGTGCGGCCGCAGATCCACTTGTTGAAGTCGGGATTCGCCACCAGCGGCGCCGTCAGCTCCGTCTCGAAATATCCCGGCGCGATCGCGTTCGCCTGCAACCCGTGCTTCGCCCACTCGACCGCCATCGCGCGCGTGAGCATTTTCAGTCCGCCCTTCGCCGCCGCGTAGTTCGCCACCGTCGGCCGCGCCACCTCGCTCATCACCGAGCAGATGTTGATGATCTTGCCGCGCCCGCGCGCGATCATCCGCGGCGCCACCGCCCGCGCCACGAGAAACGCGCTCGTCAGATTGGTATCCAGCACCTCGCGCCACTGCGCCTCCGTCATCTCCAGCAGCGGCGCCCGCCGCTGGATGCCGGCATTGTTGACGAGGATGTCGATCGGCGCGAACTCCGCCTCCACCCGCGCCACCGCCGCGGCGCTCGCCGCGCCGTCGCACACGTCGAAGGCCGCGGTCGCGACCCGCCCGCCCTCGGCCCGCAACGCCGCGGCCGCCGCGGCGAGCTTCGGCTCGTTGCGGCCGTTGAGCACGATCGCCGCCCCCGCGCCCGCCAGTCCGCGCGCCAGCGCGAGGCCGAGGCCCTGGCTGGAGCCGGTGACGAGCGCCGTGCGCCCGGTGAGGTCGAAGAGCGGGGAAAGCGGCATGCGTCCGCGACTGCATCCGATCCGCGCCCGATGCCGAGCCGGAAAAGCGGCCGGCTCCGGTCTTGAGCCGGCCGCCGCTCCCCGGCTTGCTCGCCCCACCGATGAACCTCTGCATCGCGGTCCCCGGCCTCAACGAACCCCGTCGCGCACGCCTGCTCGCCGCCCTCGCCGGCCACGACGTCGTCTTCGCCGGCGACCTCGATCCCGCCGCCCGCCGCGCCGCCGTCGCCGCCGCCGAGGTCGTGTTCGGCAACGTCCCCGCCGCCGAACTCGCCGCCGCCCCCCGCCTGCGCTGGGTCCAGCTCGAATCCGCCGGCGTCGACGCGTATTTGGGAATCAACGACACGCCCCGCGCCGCTCCGGTGGCGCTCACCCGTCTCGCCGGCTTCTTCGACCGCGCCGTGGCGGAGGCCGCACTCGCCGGCGTCCTCGCGTATTACCGGCAACTGCCCGCGCTGCTCGCCGCGCAGTCCGCCGCCCGCTGGATCAAGCCCGACGTCGAGCCCGCCATCCGCGCGCTCGCCGGGGAAACCGCGGTGATCCTCGGCGCCGGCGCGATCGCCCGTCGCCTCGGCGACCTGCTGGTCGCCTTCGAGGCACGCGTGCGGTATTTCTCGCGCACAGCCCGCGCCGACACCCTGAGTTCACCCGCGGAGTTCGACCGCGCCCTCGGCGCCGCCGATCTCCTCGTCAACACGCTGCCGCACACGCCCGCGACCGTCGGTTTTCTCGGTCCCGCGCGGCTCGCCCGGCTCAAGCGCGGCGCCGTCGTCTGCAACGTCGGCCGCGGCTCCACCCTCGACGAGTCCGCCCTCGTCGCCCTGCTCGACAACGACCACCTCGGCGGCGCCGTGCTCGACGTCACCGCCGTCGAACCGCTCCCGGCCGACAGTCCGCTCTGGCGCCACCCCAAGGTCCTGCTCACCCAGCACACCGGCGGCCGCTTCCCCGGCGAAACCGACCGCAAGCTCGACGTGTTTCTCGAAAACTTCGTCCGCTTCGCGGGCGGGGCGCCGCTTCTTCACGTCGTCGACTGCGCCCGCGGCTACTGACCCACCCGCCCCCACCCATGCCGACTCGCCGCGCTTTTCTCGGCACCCTCGCCGCCGGCGGCGCCGTGGCCGCCTGCCCGGGCTTCGCATCGGCCGCGCCGGCGCCCGCTCCCGCCGACCTTGTGGCCGGCATCGAAAAGGTCGTCGTGCGCCGCGGGCGCGATGGCTCCGGCCCCACCTGGTTTCACCCTCGCGCCTGCGTCGTGCCCTGCCGCGCCGGCGCACCGGCGAATGTCTTCATGACGCTCCAGACCATCGCCGGCTCCGATTACTTCGGCCCGCTGCACGCGATGACCACGGCCGACGGCGGCCGCACCTGGACCGACCCCCAGCCCGTCCAGCCGCTCGGCCGCGTGCCCGCCGCAGCCGGCGCCGAGGAAGGCGTCTGCGACGTGGTCCCCGAATGGCACGAGGCCACCCGCAGCGTCCTTGCCCTCGGCCACAACGTTTTCTACCGCGGCCCGAAATTTTCGCCCGACCAGCCCCCGCGCCGACCGGTGTATGCGGTTTTCCGTGACGGCCGTTGGGATCCGCGCCGCGCCCTTGCGTGGGCCGATCCGCGCGGCGCCGATATCTACACCAACAACTGCGGCCAGCGGGTCACGCTCCCGTCCGGCGACATCCTGCTGGCGTTCAGCCACGGCGCCAGCCGCAGCCAGCCGCGCTCCGTCACGACCGCCGTGTGCGCCTTCGACGGCGAGATCCTCGCGGTGCGCCGCGTCGGCGCCGAAATCGTCCACGACCGGGGTCGCGGTCTGCTCGAGCCCTCGCTCGTCGCCTGGGGCGACCGCCTCTATCTCACGCTGCGCGCCGAGGACGGACACGGTTACGTTTGCGCGAGCGAGGACGGCCTCGTCTGGTCGCCCAAACAAACCTGGCAATGGGACGACGGCGAACCGCTCGCGATGTCGACGACCCAGCAGCACTGGCTGCCCCATTCCGACGCCCTCTGGCTCGTCTACACCCGTCGCGACGCGAGCAACCTGAACGTCCTCCGCTGGCGCGCGCCGCTCTGGATGGCTCGGGTCGAACCGCGCACGCTTCGCCTCATCCGCGCGACGGAGCGCATCGTTTTGCCCCTCGTCGGCGACGGCGTGCGCGACCCCGATCGGGTCGCGATCATGGGCAACTTCCATCCCGTCAACGTCTCGCCCGACGAGTCCTGGGTGACCGTCGGCGAGTGGCAGCCGAGAAACGGAATCAAGGGCGACCTCCTGCTCGCCCGCATCCGCTGGTCCGTCGCCAACCGCCTCGTCTCCGCCTAACGTTTGATCGCCGCCCCCCCAGCTCGCCCTCCACCGTCGTGCCCCCGCTCCCCATGTCGACCGTTCCCGCTCGCCGGATTTCCTCCCCTGCCGTGTCAGC
>JBILLY010000329.1:0-5685 GCA_044375835.1 Opitutaceae bacterium | reverse complement strand
GAGTATGATCGGAAGATCGGGCCGGTGGGCGCGCGCCGTCCGGATGACCGTGAGGCCGGACATGCCCGGCATCGAAAGATCGGTGATGAGCAGGTCGAAGGCGTCGGGGCGGGCGGCGAGGTCGGCGAGGGCGGCGGCGGGATCGGAGCGGCCCTCGACCTGGCAACCCATGCGTTCGAGCATGACTTTGGCGACGGTCACGAGCGGCTCCTCGTCGTCGATGAAAAGGATGCGGCGGCCGGCGGCGTGGCGCGCGGCGGGAGCCGGGGGGGCGAACGGATGGGCGCTGGCGGGTCGGGTGGCGGTGCCGGCGGCGGCTGCGGGAAAATAGAGGGTGAACGTGGTGCCGGCGCCGACCTGGCTGCGGACGGCGACGGCGCCGCCGCAATTGTGCATGATGCCGTGCACGACGGAGAGACCGAGGCCGGATCCTTCGCCCGGGGCCTTGGTGGTGAAGAACGGATCGAAGATGCGCGGGAGCACGTCGCCGGGGATGCCCCGGCCGGTGTCGGAGACGGCGATGCGGACGTAGGCGCCGGGCACGAGGCCGGCGTGCGGCGGCGCGGCGTCCGCGGCGAGTTCCCAGGTGTCGAGGGCAAACGTGATCCGCCCCGGGCGATGCTCGAGCGCGTGCCAGGCATTGGTGCCGAGATTGAGCAGCACCTGGTGGAGAGCGGTGGCGTCGACGAGCACGGGCGGCACGCTGCCGGTCGTGACGACGTCGATCCCGACCTCGGCGGGGATGGTCGCGCGGAGCAGTTTCTCGACCTCGTCGACGACCGCTTGCGGCGCGACGAGTTGGGGGCGCGCGTCCGCGGGCCGGCTGAACGCGAGGATGCGGCGCACGAGGTCGCGGGCGCGGTGGCTCGACTGGCGGATTTTCCGGAGGTAGCCGTCCACGGACGCGCCGGACGCGGCGTCGAACGCGGCCAGCTCGGTGTTCCCGAGGATGGCGGTGAGGATGTTGTTGAAATCGTGCGCGATGCCGCCGGCGAGGGTGCCGACGGCTTCGAGTTTCTGCGCCTGCCGGAGTTGTTCCCCGAGTCGCTCGCGCTCGAGCTCGGCAAGGCGGCGCGAGGTGATGTCGGCGGTGACGCCGATGAGACGGGTGACGCCGGCCTCGTCGGCGGTGCGCTGGGTGCGGCCCTGGACCTCGAACCAGCGTTCGCCGGCCGCGGGCAGGACGCGCCGGTGCACGAAGTGGACGGAGGGGCGGCGGCCGGCGACGAACGCGTCCAGTTGGGCGCGGAGATGGGCGGCCTCGTCGAGCGGGACGTGGAGCAGCAGCCGGTCGAAGTCGCCGTCGAGGTCGCCCGGAGCGGCGCCGTAGACGGCGACGGCTTCGCTCGAAGCGGTGAGGCGGCCGGTGCGGGGATCGATTTCCCAGGAGCCCATGCGGGCGGCCTGCATGGCGAGGCGGAGCCGCTCCTCGTTGCTGCGGAGTGAAATCTCGGCGGCGAGGCGGGAGATCGCGGCGCCGCAGTGGTCGGCGACGGTCTGGAGGAGCTGGAGGTCCGCGTGGCCGTAGCGCCGGGGGGTGTAACTTTGGGTGGAGACGAGGCCGATCACGCGCTGGTCCCAGACGATGGGCGCATACATCAGCGACTGGCTGCGGCGCGCGAGCTCGCCCCAGCTCACGAGCGTGGGGCTGTCGGCTCCGGCACCGGGGTCGTCGCGATTGACGAGCAAGGGCAGGCCGCGGAGCACGGGCTGGACTTGCGGGCTGAGCTCGGTGATGTCGCCGGTGAAGGGATGCGGCTGGGTTTCGCCGGCGGCGGTGTCTTCGGCGTAGGCGTTGAAGGTCACCTCGCCGCGAGGGCCGATGAGAATGAGGAAGAACGCGTCGTGCCGGAACAGCGCCCGGCAGGACGCCGCGACGGCCCGGCCCAGCGCCGGGGCCTCGATGACGGCGGTGAGGGACTGGGCGAGGCGGCGGAGCGCGTCCTGGACGAGGCCGTGGTGTTTCGCCGCGGAGATGTCGCGCGCGATCATCGCGGTGAAATCGACTTCGCCGTCCGCGGTATGGCGGACGAGCAGGACCTGGGAGACGGGGATTTCGCGGCCGTCGCGGTGGCGCAGGACGGATTCCCCGCTCCAGATGCCGCGGCCGAGGGCGGAGGGTCGGGCGACCTCGGTGAATTCGCGGAAGGCCGGGCCGGCGAGCACGGTCGACAAGGGCAAGTCGGCATCGGCTTCCCCGGCGGGGAGGCCGACGAGGGCGCGGCCGGCGCGGTTCACGAAGGTGAGGCGATCGGAGCGATCGACAAACGCGACGAAGTCGGAGGTGTTTTCGAGCACCAGGGCGAGCCGCGAGCGGACCTCGGCGAGGGCGCGGGCCTGCGCGAGCGTCGCCTGGAGCCGGCGGGAGCGGCGCGAGGCGGCGAACCACGCGCTGCCGAAGACGAAGGCGACGAAGCCCGCGATGCCAAGGCCGCGGAACCACGCGGTCTGCCAGTAGCGCGGGGCGATGGAAAATCGCAGCATCGTGCCGGCGCGGTTCCACGCGCCGTCGGCGCCGGAGGCCTGGATGCGGACGCGGTGCTCCCCGGGAGGGAGTTCGAGAAACGTGATGGTGTTTTCGGCCCCGAGGTCCTGCCACTCGCCGGACTCCTCGAGCATGACGCGGAAGCGCTGTTTGCCGGGGGCGGAGAAATCGAGGGCGGCGAACCCGATCTTGATGAGGCGGCTGCCGGCGGGCAGCACGGGCGCGGCATCGGCGGCCAGTTGGAGCTGCTGCGCCGCGCGTTGGCCCGGCGGCACAAAGCTCAGGGACTCGACGGCGACCCGGGGCGGGACGGTGTTGAGCTGCAGCGCCGCGGGATCGACGAACGCGGCGCCGCGGATGAGGGCGAACCAGAGCCGTCCCCGGCGATCGCGGCCCGAGGTGGGCTGCGTGCCGAACGGCAGGTCGAGGTCGCGCATGCCGTCGTCGCGGTCGAAGACGAGCAGCCCCAATTCCGCGGCGTGATCGTGCGCGGCGGCGACCAGGTTGAGGGGATTGGCGCGGACGATGCGCCGGCCGCACCCGAACCACAGTTCCCCGGCGTCGTCCTGGATCAGGGCGCCCACGGACGGCCCGGGCAGGCCGCGCTCGGGCGTGAACCGGGAGATCCGGCCGCGCTCGACGAGGATCAGGCCGTGGCTGAGCGTGCCGATCCAGAGCCGGCCCTGGCGGTCGGCCAGCAACGACGAGATGCGGATGCCGTCGGCGAGCCGGATGATCGGCCGGGGATCGAGTCGGTCCCCGGTGTAGGCGTAGACGTGGTTTTCGCGGCCGAGGAGGACCGTGCCGTCGTCGCGCTCGGCGAACAGGGTCGGCGGCCGGCTGGCGGCCGCGTCGGGAAGCTCGACGGACCGGAAGCGGCCCGCGTCGCGGACGAGCACGGTGGTGTCGCCGCCGACCCACAGACGCTGGCGAGAGTCCTCGAAAAGCGTGCTCGCGGACTCGCCGGGCGCGAATGGCGCGCCGGAATCCACCACGATGCGGCCGGCGTCGACCCGGCGGAGCCCGCGGGCAAACGCGCCGAGCCAGAGCGTGCCGTCGCGGGTCTCGAGCACGGAGCGGAAGCGCATGTCTTCGTCGCCCAGCGTGACCGGAGCGGTAATGCGCGTTCCGTCGAAGACGCGCAGACCGGCGCCGTAGGGCGTGAAGGCGACGCCGCCGTCGGCGAGCGGCGCGAGCGTGAGGACCTCGCGGTCGCCGAGCCCCTCCAGGTCTCCGAGGTAGCGGAAGCGGATCGGGCGAAAGCGGGAGAGGCCGCCGACGCCGCTGCCGATCCAGATGCTGCCGTCGAGGGTCGGAAACACCGTGCGCGTGCCGCCGGAATGGGTGAGGCCGTCGCTGCGCGTATAGTTGCGCACCGTGCCGTCGCGGGAGATGCGGAAGACGCCGGCCTCGACGGCCGGCAACCAGAGGTGGCCGGACGGGTCTTCGGTCAATTGCCAGAAGGTCGCGGGCGGGGCGGAGAGCGGCAGTCGCCGCTCGACCCGCCGGTCGCGGAGGAAGAGCAACTCGTCGCGGCAGACGAGCACGGCGGTGCCCTCCCGCGTCGAGCCGACGCCGAGGGCGCGGGCGCCGATCAGGGGCGCCTGGTCGGCGAGGTTTTCCCAGACGCCGCCGTCGAGCGTGCCCGCGAATCCGGACCGGACGGTGTAGAGCGTGCCGCCGGCGTCGGCCCCGACGAGGGTGCCGCCGGAGCCGGGCGGGGTGGGCAAGGGCGAGAAGCGCGTGCCGTCGAAGCGGAGGACGGCGCCGGAGAAACGGCCGATGACCGTATCACCGCCGGGGAGGCTGGTGTAGCTGCGGACGTAGTCGGAGCGGCCGCTCCAGCCTTCGGCGTCGGCCAGCGTGCGCCAGGTGCCGCGGTGGTGGACGACGAGCCCGTCGGCCGTGCTGAACCACGTGCGGCCGGCGGCATCCGTGTGGAGGTTGATGATGGAGGCGGTGCGAAGGTGCGGGGCCTCGGCGGGTGCCCAGGGGCGGAAGTCGATGCCGTTGAAACGGACGAGACCGCGGTAGGTGCCCATCCAGAGGTAGCCGTCGGGCGCGAGCACGATGCCGGAGCAGGAGTTTTCCGGGAATCCCTCCTCGAGGCTCCAGTTGTCCGCCTGATAGTCGCTTTGGAGCGAGACGGGCACGGGCCGGGCGTGGCCGAGCGGGGCGAGGAGGAAAAAGAGAGCGAGCGCGGAGAGGTGAAGGGCAAGCGCGGCGCGGCCGAGGCGAAAGCCGGCAACGAGGCGGCGGAGCGGCGGGCGCGAGCGCACGGTGGGGCGGCGTGCGGCTCGGGCGACGGAAAACATGGCCGGAGCTTGAACGGGTCCGGCGGCCGGCGTCACGGCATTATCAGGACAACGATGGCGAGGGTCGAAGGGCGAAGGGCGAAGGGCGGAGCGGCGTCGGGGACGTGGTAGCGCCCGGGGGCGGACGCGGTGGCGGGGTTTGGGGGAGATCGCGTCCGAGCCGCGACGGCTCGGTGGGGACGCCTCGCCCTACCGTCAAACCGATCGCCCCGCGGAGGGACGCTTCGGGGCGGGCAGTTTTCGGGCGGCGGAGCGGGCGCGGGGCGCCGGCGATTACCACTCGCCGCGACGGGCGAAGCGGCGGCGGACGTTTTTGCCGAAGTCGGCGGCGGCGGCGTCGATGGCGGTGCAGACTTGGCGGAGGGACTTGCCGGCGGCGCCGCGGGCGGCGGGGAGCAAGTTGGCGCACTCGTTGGCGTCCATGAAGCGGGCGGCCTCCAGCAGGTGTTGCTCGTCGCCGAAGGGGACGGCGAGGAAGCCGTGTTTGTCGGCGTGGATCAATTGGCCGGGTGCGACGGTGCGGCCGAACACCTCGACGGGAACGCCCCAGCGCACCGGGCAGGAGTAGGCGTGGCCGACGCAGAGGCGGCGGGCGAGGGCCTTGAAGCCGGCGTTGGTCATCTCGTCGAGGTCGCGGATGGCGCCGTCGCAGATCGTGCCGACGCAGCCGAGGGCGCGATGGATGTTGCTGTTTACTTCGCCCCAGAAGGCGCCGATCGCGCGCGGGCGGTCGAGGTCCTGGACGACGACGATTTTGGGGCCGGGGAGCGCGGCGACGTGGCGGCGATAGTCGGACCAGGCGCGCGGGTTGGCCTTGGGGTGGGCGGCGTTGCTCGGCTCGCAGACGACGGTGACGGCGTAGCCGACCATCGGGCCCAGCTGCGG
>JBILLY010000328.1:0-5692 GCA_044375835.1 Opitutaceae bacterium | reverse complement strand
GCGATCGGGGCGGAGGCGGTGATCGAGGTGACGGCGCCGCCGCACTCCGGGTGCGCGAAGTTCACGGCGCGGTTCGGGCTGCCGGCGATGAAGTTCGTGAATTCGCCGGAGGGGAAACGGCTGCGGCTGCGCGGGCTGAACGCGAAGGTGGTGCAGGCCGGCACGGTGCGGACGGGCGACGCGGTGCGGCGCGTGCGTTGACTCGCGTGGAGCGGCGCACCTAGCGTCGGCGCCATGCGTCTCCCCGGAGGGCGGTCCGCCGCCATCACCCTGCTCCTGAGTCTCGCGGCCGCCGGTTTGCGCGGCGCCGAGTCGACCGCGGTCCGCCCGAGCGGCGAATCGCTCTTTCTCGCGAACTGCGCGATGTGCCACGGCGCGACGGGCGACGGGTTGAAGGGGTCGTTTCCCCCGCTGGCGAAATCGGACTGGCTGGCGCACAACCGCTACGGTGCGATCCGCGCGGTGGTGGCGGGGTTGAAGGAGGAGATCTCCGTCAACGGCACGCTCTACCGCGGGCAGATGCCGCCGATCATGCTCGACGACCTGCAGGTGTCGGAAGTGCTCACGTTTGTGCTGAACAGCTGGGGCAATCCCGGCGGGGTGGTGACGCCGGCGGAGGTGAAGGAAGTGCGGCGCAAGACGGGTTTCCCGACCTTCGAGGCGCTGAAGGCGGCGGGCGATTACCGGCCGCTGCCGGCGGCGCCGGAGGGCTTCGAGTTGACGGAGCTGGTGCGGCTGAACGAATTCGGCGTGCGGCTGGCGAGCGACGGCAAGGGCGGCAAGCTCTACATCCTCGGGCAGGCGGGCGGGGTGTGGCGCTTCGACCCGGCGACGGGCAACCTGAAGCAGATCATCTGGCCGCAGGATTTCGTGGGGTTGAAGCCGGTGAACTTCCAGACGCTGGGATTGATGCGCGACGAGACGGGCCGGCTGTGGATCACCATCAACCAGCGGGTGAACGCGCAGCCGCTGTCGCTGAACGAGGTGGCGATTTTCCGCACGACGGCCTTCGACGCGGACGGCGAGCCGGTGGCGCCGCGGCCGTGGCTGCAGACGAGTTATCCGTGGGGCATCGGGCCCTACACGCACGGGTTGTCGGACATCCGGATCGGGCCGGACGGGATGCTCTACGTGAGCAGCGGGTCGCGCACGGATTCGGGCGAGCCGGGCAACATGCCGCACCTCGGAAAAATGGGGGAGACGGAGCTGACGGCGGTGATGTGGCGGCTGGACCCGAAGGCGGCGGCGCAGCCGAAAATCGAGATCATCGCGCAGGGCATCCGCAATGCGTATTCGTTTGGCTGGGACGGCGCGGGCAACCTCTTCACGGTGTCGAACGGGCCGGACGCGCACGCGGCGGAGGAGATGGACCACATCGTGCCGCCGGGGCCGGGCGGGACGCCGCGGCACCACGGGTTTCCCTACCAGTTTGCCGACGCGCCGACCGAGAAACGCTGGTATGAGCACACGCCGCCGGCGCCGGCGGGGGTGACCTTCGTGAAGCCGGTGCTTAACCTCGGGCCGGCGGGGCTGACGGACGGGAAGCCGACGAGCACCTTCAATCCGCACAGTTCGCCGGCGGGCATCGTGTGGCTGGACGGCTCGTGGCCGGCGAGCGTGCGCAACGGTTTTCTGGTCGGGCGGCTCGGCAGCTTTCTCATGGGGCCGGGGCCGGAGGAGGAGCACGGCTTCGACGTGCTGCACATGAAACTGGAGCGGCAGGCGGACGGCGGCTGGACGGCGAAGACGAACACGTTTCTCGCGCCGCTGGGTCGGCCGATCGACGTGCACCTCGCGGCGCCGGGCAAACTCTACGTGCTGGAATACACGCGGCCGACGGACCTCAAGGGCCGCGCCGGCTGGCTGTCGGGGCGAATCCTGCAGCTGACGGTGAAGAAGTGAAGGGCGCGGGCGGGGGCGGCTCGGCCCCTCGGGCTGGCTGCGCCGGCGCGTAAGCGCAGGCGGGGGCGAAAGGCAGGCGGACGAGAGCGGCGGGGACGACGTGGCCGGGCGACGGGCGCGGGACGATGCGTCGGCCGGTTTGCCTCGACACCGGGGCGGGGCGTGCCGCGAATCCGCGGGCCATGAAACTTGCCGCTCTCAAAACATCGCTCGGTCGGCTGCGGGTCGTCGGTTGGTGGGAAGGGTGGTCGTTTCTGCTGCTGCTCGGCGTGGCGATGCCGCTGAAATATTTCGCGGACTGGCCGCTGGGGGTGCGCGTGGTGGGCATGGCGCACGGGGTGTTGTTCATGCTGTATCTGGTCGCGGCGCTGCAGGCGGCGCTGGAGCACGATTGGCCGTGGAAGCGGACGGCGCTGGTGCTGGCGGCGAGCGTGCTGCCGGCGGGGCCGTTTGTGGTGGATGCGCGCGTGCTGCGGGCGGCGGAGGGATCGGGAAAGTGATGAGTGACGGGTGATGAGTGATGAGGGGCGGTGTGACGTGAGGCATGTGACGAGTTCGAGCGGGTGGCTGGTGGATAGTGGGGCGTGGGTGGAAAACAGGTCATGGGTTGTGGATCAGGGGTGATGGGTGAGGTAATCGCGGGGAGGAGTTTCCGGTAGGAAGGGGGTGGAGCCCTTGCTCTGCCCATGTCGAAACGCCGCGCTTTCACTCTCGTCGAAATCATGATCGTGACGGTGATCGTCGGGGTGCTGGCGGCGCTGGCGTTGCCGTCGTTCAACCGCGTGCGGGTGCGGGCGATCACGCAGCGGTATCTCAACGACGTGCGCGTGGTGCGCGACGCGGCCGAGCGCCATGCGATGGAGACGGGGGCGTTTCCGCCGAACGGTATCGGCGGCCTGCACAGTGCGCTGCAGGGCTATGTGCCGGCGAAGTTGTTCACCGAGGTGACGCCGCTCGGGGGTGTGTGGGACTGGGACTACCAGCAGAACGGGTTCACGGCGGCGGTGTCGGTCTACCAGTTCACGGCGAGCGACGCGCAGTTGCTCGATATCGACCGGGCGATCGACGACGGGGTGCTGACGACCGGGCTGTTCCAGAAGGCGAGCGGCAAGGCGATCTACGTGATCGTGCCGTGACCGCGGGCGGCGGGGACGCCGGGCTGAAACAGCGGGACGGGCGTTCGTCGGCGGAAACGGACCGTTGGTCCCGGGCGGGTTGCGTTTGGGCGGGGAGAAACCACGGTCCGCTCCAACCTGTCCCAACCATGATTTCACCTCGATTCCTGCTCGCGGGCGCCGGATTGGCGCTCGCCACCCTGCTGCCGCTGCGGGCGGCCGACGGCCTGATCCCGCTGACGTTTTCGCTCGATACGATGGACCGCGCGGCGGATCCGCGGGCGGACTTCCGGCGCTTCGCGTGGGGCGCGTGGGCGGATCGCACGGAGATCCCGGCGGACAAGTCGCGCTGGGGCACCTTCGACATGCTCGGGCAGAACAACTGGACCCGCATCCGCACGTTGCTCGAGGAGGCGGCGGCGCAGCCCGGGCCGGTGGGCTCGAACCGGCGGAAGGTGGGCGACTTCTTCGCGAGCGCGATGGACACGGCGGCGCGGGACGCGGCCGGGCTCCGGCCGCTGCAGGCGCAGCTCGACCGCATCGCGGCGATCGCGGGCGCGGAGGACGTGATCCGCGCGGTGGCGGATGCGCACGTGCACATCGGGGCGCCGCTCTTCGGGACGTTCATCTACGCGGACCTGAAGGACAACAGCGCGATCCGCTTCTACCTCGCGCAGGGCGGGTTGAGCCTGCCGACGCGCGACCACTATTTCGACGAGAAGTTCGCGCAGATCCGGACGGAGTTCGCGGCGCACGCGGCGAAGATGTTCGAGCTGGCCGGCGCGGCGCCGGAGGCGGCGAAGCGGGATGCGGCGACGGTGCTGGCGCTGGAAACCAAGCTCGCGGAGGTGTCGAAGGCGCCGACCGAGCTGCGCGATCCGCTGGCCAACTACCACAAGATGACGGTCGACGAGGCGGCGGCGGCGATGCCGGGTTTCCCGCTCGGGCTTTACCTGCGCGAGGCGATGATCCCGGCGACGGAGCGGGAGCTGATCGTGCAGCAGCCGAAATTTTTCGCGGCGGTGGGCGCGCTGCTCGGGAGCGAGCCGATCGGGAGCTGGAAAGTCTATCTGCGGCACCACCTGCTGAAGGCGAACGCGGACTTCGTGGCGACGGCGTTCGAGGACGAGAGTTTCCGGTTTTACGGGCAGGTGCTGAACGGCACGCCGCAGCCGGAGCCGCGTTGGCAGCGGGTGGCCAAGCGGATCGACCCGATGATCGGCTACGCGGTGGCGGAGCTCTACGTGGCGAAGCATTTCCCGCCGACGGTGAAGGCGAAGCTGGACGCGATGGTGGCGCTGATGAAGGACGTGCTGCGCGACCGCATCCGCGGGCTCGACTGGATGAGCGACGCGACGAAGGCGAAGGCGTTGGAAAAGCTCGCGGCGTATCGCGTGATGGTGGGGCAGCCGTCGCGGTGGCGCGACTACGGCGCGCTGGAGGTCGGGCGCGCGAGCTACCACGCGAATGTGCGGACGGCGGCGGCCTTCGAGACGCGGCGGCAGCTGGCGAAATTCGGGAAGCCCTTCGACCGCGACGAGTGGCTGGCGACGCCGCACCTCGTCAACGCCTACAACCAGCCCTCGGCCAACCAGCTGGTGTTTCTCGCGGGGATTTTGCAGCCGCCGTATTTCGATCCGGCGATGGACGACGCGGTGAACTTCGGCGGCATCTGCGCGGTGATCGGCCACGAGATCACGCACGGCTTCGACGACCAGGGGCGGCGCTACAACGGGGCGGGCAATCTGGCGGACTGGTGGACGAAGGAGGATGCGGCGCAGTTCACGGAGCGGGCGCAGAAGCTGGTGCAGCAATACAACGCCTACCAGGCGCTGCCGGGCGTGGCGATCAACGGCCAGCTGACGCTCGGCGAAAACATCGCGGACCTCGGCGGCGTGTCGATCGCCTACGAGGCGTTGCAGCGGTCGTTGGCGGGCAAGCCGCGGACGGCGATCGACGGCTTCACGCCGGAGCAGCGGTTCTTCCTCGCGTGGGCGCAGCTGTGGCGGACGAAGACGCGCGAGGAGCGGATGAAGAATGCGGTGAAGAGCGAGGTGCACTCCCCCGGCGAATTCCGGTCGATCGGGCCGCTGGTGAATCTGCCGGAGTTTTTCGCGGCGTTCGGCATCAAGGACGGCGACCCGATGTGGCGCGCGCCGGAGCTGCGGGCGAAGATCTGGTGAGCGGCGGCGTCGCGCCAAACGGCGCCGGCGCGTGGCGCGGCGGGAGGATCAGACCGCCGCGGGCGGAGGTCCCGAACCCGCGGGCAGGGACGCCGCGGCGACGTTGGTCCTCCCGGCTACGTCGGACCGCGCGGCTGCGCCGGCCCCTGCGGCTAAATCGGGCTCGCGGTGAGGGCCGCGCGGTCGACTGCGCTCACGCGGCCGATGTGGGCGGTGGGCCGGTGTCGGCGCCGGCTCACGCCGAACGCACGGACCGTGGGGTTTTGATGGGGCGCGACCTTCGTCGAGGCCCGGTGCGCAGGGGCCGCGAAACGGCCTGAGCGAACTCGGGCCCGACAGGCCGGAACCTCGCATTGCCCGAGAAACGGACGGAGCGAACTCAGGCCCGGCAGTTCGGACGCTGCGAGACGTCGGGCGCAGAAGGCGTCGAAAGAGCCGGCGAGGGTAGCGGCGCGACCTCCGGGCGCAGTCGTCGGCTGCGAGAGCATGTCC
>JBILLY010000327.1:0-5715 GCA_044375835.1 Opitutaceae bacterium | reverse complement strand
GCCTCGGCGGCGCGGCGCGAGCAGATGCCGGCGTCGGCGAGGTATTTTTGCAGGCGAATCGGTTCCATCCGGAGAGAGTGAGCGGCGCGAGCGGCGGAATGCGAGCCAACTGTCCGCGGCCATTGACTTCCGTTCCGGCTTTTCCGTGTTTCGGGGCGAGCTTTCCCCACCCGATGTCCGTCCCCAGCGCCCCTTCCGCGTTTTCCAAAGACCAACCTTTCCCCGCCACGCTGACCGAGAACCGGTTGCTCAACCAGCCGGGCTCCGCGAAAGAGACGCGCCATTTCGTCGTCGACCTTGGGATGAGCGGCCTGAGCTACAAAGCCGGCGACTCGCTCGGCGTCTACCCGAGCAACCGGCCCGAGGAAGTGGCGGAGCTGCTCGCGCGCCTCGGCGCGACCGGCGACGAGCCGGTGTCCCCGGGGTTTCTGAAACTTCAGGCCCCGATTCCGCTGCGCGATGCGCTTGCGACCCGTCTCGCGCTGGCGAAGCCGACGCGCAAGATCGTCGAGACGCTGGCCGCGCGCGCGACGGACGAGGGCGAAAAGAACCGGCTGGCGGCGCTGCTGGCGCCCGAGGCGAAGGAAACGCTCGCGGCGTGGCTGGAGGAGCGCGAATACGTGGATCTGCTCGCCGGGTTTCCGAGCGCGAAGCTCTCGCCGCAGGAGTTTGCCGACCACTTGCGCAAGCTCATGCCGCGGCTCTACTCGATCGCGTCGTCGAGCCGCGCGTATCCGCGGGAGATTCACCTGACGGTCGCGGTGGTGCGCTACTCGACCAACGGACGCGAGCGGGTCGGCGTGTGTTCGACCTTTCTAGCGGACCGGGCGCCGGCCGGGCAGCCGGTGGTGCCGGTGTTTGTCTCGGATTCGCATTTCGGACCGCCGGAGGACGGGGCGAAGGACTGCATCATGGTCGGGCCGGGCACAGGCATCGCGCCGTTCCGGGCCTTCGTGCAGGACCGGGTGGCGAGCGGCGCGACGGGTCGCAATTGGCTGTTCTTCGGCGACCAGCGGCGGGCGACGGACTTTCTCTACGAGGAGGAATGGAGCGCGTATCTGGCCAAGGGGCAGCTCACGCGGCTGGACACCGCTTTCTCCCGCGACCAGGCGGCCAAGGTCTACGTGCAGGACCGGATGCGGGAGAATGCGGCGGAGCTGTGGCGCTGGTTGGAGGGCGGGGCGTATTTCTTCGTCTGCGGCGATGCGAAGCGCATGGCGAAAGACGTGGACGCGGCCCTGCACGCGATCGTCGCGGAGCATGGCGGCCTGTCCCCGGAGCGAGCGGCGGACTACGTGAAGCAGCTCAAGAAGGACAAGCGTTACCAGCGCGACGTGTATTGACGAACCGGCGCGAGCGGTGAGGAGCAGGTCGCTGCAGTGACGGTGGTGGAGACGGTGGCGCGACGCGGGCGGCACGCGCGGGCGGACGCGTTTTTCTCCTCGCTACCGACCGCACGCTAACCGCTACTTTTCGCCCCTTATGCTCACCTTCACCAATCGCACCGCCCTTGTCACCGGCGCCGGCCGCGGCATCGGCAAAGCCATTGCCGAAACGCTGGCGAAGCACGGCGTCACCGTTATCTGCGTATCGAAGTCGGCCGATTCCTGCGGCGCGACGGCCGCGGCGATCATCGCGGCGGGCGGCAAGGCCAAGGCGCTGGCGGTCGATGTGGCGGACGGGGCGGCGATCGCCAAAGCATCGGAGGAACTGCTGAAGGAGTTTCCGGCCATCGATATCTTGGTGAACAACGCCGGCATCACCCGCGACGGACTGCTCTTCCGCATGAGCGAAACCGACTGGAACGACGTGATCGCGACCAATCTGACCAGCTGCTTCCATTGGACCAAGCTCATCGGCCGTCCCATGACGCGCGCCCGCTGGGGCCGGATCGTCAACATCACCTCCGTGAGCGGCGTGATGGGCAACGCGGGTCAGGCCAACTATTCCGCGGCCAAGGCCGGCATGATCGGTTTCACCAAGACGCTCGCGCGGGAATTCGCGGCGCGCAGCGTGACGGTGAACGCGGTCGCGCCCGGCTTCATCAAGACCGACATGACGACGGAATTCGTGAACAATCCCGAGGCTTCCGCGAAGATTCTGGAGGCGGTTCCGCTGAAGCGTTTCGGCGAGGCGGCGGATATCGCAAACCTTACGACCTACCTCTGTTCCGAAGAGGCGAACTACATCACCGGACAAGTTTTTAACGTTGACGGTGGAATGGCGATGTGAAGCCTCCGCTCGTCCCGCTCCCCCCTCTAAATTTCCGCAAAATGGCTGACCAAAAAACCATCGAACAACGCGTCAAGGAGATCATCGTCAATCAGCTCAACGTGAATGAAGAGCAGATCACGCCGACGGCTTCTTTCCTCGACGATCTCGGCGCCGATTCGCTCGACACGGTCGAACTCATCATGGCCTTCGAGGAAGAGTTCAAGGACGAGATCAAGGGCGAGATCCCCGAGTCGGACGCCGAGAAGCTCCAGACGGTCGGCCAGGTGATCGACTACATCAAGGGCAAGGCCGGCCAAGCCTGAGCAGTCCTTTTCAAATTTGGGCGTTCCGCTGGAAAATTCTGGCGGAACGCCTTTTTGTTTTTTCGAGTAGTCGGTTCACCTCTCAACCATGGAAGAAACCGCTCCCTCCCGTCGTGTCGTGATAACCGGACTCGGCGCGGTCTCCGCGCTCGGGCACGATGTCGATTCGTTCTGGGCCGGTTTGACGGCCGGGCGCCCGGGGGTGCGGCGGATTTCGCTGTTTGATCCGTCGGATTTCGCCAGCCAGATCGGCGCGGAAGTGCGCGATTGGGAAGCGGCGGACCACATGGATCCGAAAGAGGCGCGCCGGAACGACCGCTACACGCACTTCGGGTTCGTGGCCGCGAAGCAGGCGTTTGCCGACGCCGGGCTCGACATGGCGAAAGAGGATGCCGACCGGGTCGGCGTGATCATCGGCTCCGGCATCGGCGGCATGTATACCTACGAGTCGCAGCTCAAGGTCCTCGCCGAGCGCGGGCCGCGCAAGGTGTCGCCGTTCACGATCCCGTCGCTGATCGGCAACATGTGTTCGGGGCTTTTCGCGATCGAGATCGGGGCGCGCGGGCCCAACTTCGGCGTCGTCTCGGCCTGTGCCACGGGCACGCATGCGCTGGGCGAGGCGGCGCACGCCATCCGGCGCGGCGAAGTCGACGTGATGATCGCGGGCGGAGCGGAGGCGGCGATCACGCCCTTTGCCTACGCGGCCTTTTGCTCGATGAAGGCGATGAGCACGCGCAACGACGCGCCGGAAAAAGCCAGCCGCCCCTTCGACCGCAATCGCGACGGCTTCATCATGGGCGAGGGCGCGGGCGTGCTGGTGCTCGAATCGCTGGAGCACGCGCGGGCGCGCGGCGCCCGCATCTACTGCGAATTGGCCGGCTACGCGGCGACCTGCGACGCCTTCCACATCACGCAGCCCGACCCCGAGGGAAAAGGGCTCTCGATGGCCATGAAGCGGGCGCTGGGCAACGCCGGCGTGGCGCCGTCGGACATCGACTACATCAACGCGCACGGCACATCCACGCCCTACAACGACAAGTTCGAGACGCTCGCGATCAAGAAGGTCTTCGGCGACCACGCGCGGCGGCTCGCCGTCAGCTCGACCAAGTCCATGACCGGGCACCTGCTCGGCGCGGCGGGCGGCATCGAGTCGGTGATCTGCGTGAAGACGCTGCAGACGCAGACCTTGGCGCCGACCATCAACCTCGAGGACCCGGACCCCGACTGCGACCTCGACTATGTGCCCAACGTGGCGCGACCCGCGGCGGTGAAAACCGTCCTGAGCAACAACCTCGGATTCGGCGGGCAGAACGCCGCGGTGGTTTTCCGCACGCTCTGAGCCGGGCCGGTGCGCGGTTCAGGCCGCCGGAGGGGGCGTGAGCCAGCGTTCGAGGCAGGCGCGGAGTTCGTCCTGGCGCACGGGCTTGGCCACAAAATCGTCCATGCCGGCGGCGGTGCAGGCCTCGCGGTCCCCGACCATGGCATTGGCCGTGAGCGCGATGATGGGCAGGCGCCGGCCGGCGAGCCGGGCGCGGATCTGGCGGGTTGCCTCGAAGCCGTCCATCCCCGGCATCTGGCAATCCATGAGGATCGCGTCCCACCGCTCATGGGTGGCGATGCCGACCGCGGCGGTGCCGTCGGCCACGATCACCGCTTCCAGCCCCAGCCGCTCCAGCAGGAGTTCGACCACGCGTTGGTTGACGCGGTCGTCTTCCACGACGAGCACGCGGCCGGAGAGCGGTTTGGCGGCGCGGCCGAAGGGCGAGCGCGTGGCGCCCCGGACCGGCGCCGGCGCGACGGGCAGGGCGAGTTCGAACGCGAATTCCGAGCCTTCGCCGAGCGAACTGGAGACGTCGATGTGCCCGCCCATGCGGTGGACCAGCCGCTGCGAGATCGCGAGGCCCAGGCCCGTGCCGCCGAAGCGGCGTGTGGTGGAGCTGTCACCCTGGGAAAACACCTGGAAGAGTTTTGCCCGGGTGGCGGCGTCCATGCCGATGCCGGTATCGCGCACGCGGAAACGCAGCGTGGCGGTCGCCTCGGTGCGCGCCACGACGGCCACGCCGAGTTCGACGCGGCCGCGCTCGGTGAACTTGATCGCGTTGCCGGTGAGGTTGAGCAGCACCTGTTTGAGGCGGACGGCGTCGCCGACGACGTAGGCCGGCAGATCCGCGGCGAGTTGGAGCGACAGTTCGAGCCGTTTCTCGTGGGCCCGGTTGGCGAGCAGAGCGGACACCTCGGTGACGGTGGCGGCCAGCGGGAACGCGAGGTCCTCGAACTCCAGCTTGCCGCTCTCGATTTTGGAAAAGTCGAGGATGTCGTTGAGGAGCCGGAGCAGGGTGTCGGCCGAGTTGGACGCGATCTGCACCTGGTTGCGCTGCCCGGCGGAAAGCTCCGACGACTCGAGGATCTGGAGCATGCCCATGATGCCGTTCATGGGCGTGCGGATCTCGTGGCTCATCGTGGCGAGAAAGTCGCTCTTGGCCTGGCTCGCGGCTTCGGCCTCGAGCTTCGCGCCGCTCAGGACTTTGACGAGTTCCTCGTGCTGGTAGATCAGGTGCCACAATTGCCGCAGGTCGGCGTGATGGAGTTTCGCCGTGTTCATCAGGAACAGCGCATAGGTGAGCGCCGCGAGCGCGAGGGTGATGCCGCCGGCGCCGTCGAGCGTGAGGAAGCGCAGGAGCAGCGGGGTGAGGGTGACGGCGACGTAGAGCCGGTAGTGCAGCGGCACGGAGGCGAGGGAGCGGGCGGCGCCGGCGTTCATCCCGGCGAGAATCATGAGGAGGAGAAGCCGCGAGGTGAGACTGTCGGATTCGAAATAGAGCCAGGCGGCGCAGCCCCAGATGAGTCCGGCCATGACCAGCCCGACGAGAAACATCAGCCGCCAAAGATGCAGGCGCTCGGGTGGCGGCGCCGCGCGGGCAAAGGCGAGGCAGATGCCCCAGCGGCCCACGGTGACGAGCGTGAGCGAGGCGAGCCACACGAGGTGCAGGCGCAGGGGGTGCGCGGGAAACGTCCCGGCGACGAGCACCAGCGCGAGGACGAAATTGGAGAAAAGGCCGAAGCCCGCGGAGCGGTAGAGCAGGCGCGTCATCTCCGCCTCGATCTTGCGATCGGTCGCATCTCCGGCGTGGGAGGTGACGGTCGGGGGCGGCTGGGACATGCGCGGGGTGGAGGCTGG
>JBILLY010000326.1:0-5730 GCA_044375835.1 Opitutaceae bacterium | reverse complement strand
TCGCGCCCGATTTCCGGCATGGCGACGCTCAGATTCTTGCGGACGAAATAGAACGCCGCATAGCCCAGCATCGTGGCCACGAGCGTGCGCATCTGCCACGAGCGGAAAAGGCGCGAGGTTTCCGGGGAAAGGCCGTCGCCGGCGGCGGAGAGGGAGGAAGTCATGCGGGGTAACTGCGACGGGACGGGCTTGCGATCCGCCCGCCGGTGGGAACGAAACGGGGAAGGCCGGGCGGAGGATCGCCCGGGCGGATCACAGCTTCAACTGGGCGCGCAACCAGCCGGGTTTGTTGGTCGTGATGCTGTCGACACCGAGCGCGATCCAACGCTTGGCGACCTCGACGTCGTCGACCGTCCAGACATGCAGCTCGAGGCCCGCGGCGCGGATCTTCTTCACGTCGTCGGCGGTGAGCGGCCAGGTGTATTGCAGGTCGAGGCCGGTGAGCCCGGCGGCCTTGGCCTCGGCGATCACTTCGTCGAGCGTCGGCTGCTTCTTCGCGCCGGGTTTCGGCGCCGCCTTCGGATCCGCGGCGCGATAGCCCATCAGATACTGCGTCTTGTAGGCGGGCAGCAGCTTCCGGCAGGCCTTCAGCGACTCGTAGTTGAAGCTGATGATCGTCACCGACTGCGGCGTCGACTTCGTGCGCTCGAGGCACCGGACCAGTTCGGGCACGAGGTGCGGCCCGTCCTTGATCTCGACAAACACGCGCTTGCCCGCGGGCGTAAGCGCGAGCTGCTCGTCGAGCAGCGGCAGCTTCTCGCCGGCAAACTCCGGCGCCTTCCATTTGCCCGCGTCGAGCGTGCGCAATTCGGCGAGCGGCAGCTCGGTCACCAGCGCGTCGCGGCCCGCGGTGCGCTTGGCGTTCTTGTCGTGCGAGACGATGATCTTGCCGTCGCCGGTCAGCCAGATGTCGGTCTCGACCGCGTCGGCGTTCTGTTTCCACGCGAGCTTGTTCGCCGCGAGCGTATTTTCCGGGGCGTCGAAGGAAGCGCCGCGATGGGCGACAATATCGACGGCCGACAGCATCGGGGCAGCCGACAGCGCGGCGAGCAGGAGGGCGAGTGATTTCATGGGGCGGGGAAAAGGGAGCGGGCGGATCGACGCCCGCCCGCCACGATTCAGAAACGCTTCGATACCTCCATCGTGAATTGGCGGCCGCGTGCATTGGCGCTGCCGGTGAAGTAGCCGTATTGCTCGTCGGCGAGCGGCGGCTCCGTGTCGAAGACGTTGTTGATGGCGCCGCGCAGCGTCACGCCGCGCAGCCAGCGGTGCGCACCGCGCTCGAAGCGATACGAGATCCACGCGTTGTGGCTGATCGCGGGTTCGACGCGGTAGAGGTAGCGCGTGATGCCGTTGTCGTTGAACACGCGGATGTAGTCCGGTCCGCCGAGCGCGCGGTAGATCGCCTCGGTGGTCGCGGCCGACGTGTCGACGAAGGACCCGAAGTAGCTGGTGAACCAGCCGGCCGACACCGGTCCTTGGCGCCACGAGACCGAGGCGGACGCACGCCACTTCGTGCGGCCGTTGCGCTCGAGTTCGTCGAGCTCGGGCGAGAGTTCGTCGGCCTTCGAGCGGCGGAGCACGTAGTGCGTCGCGTCGCCGTTGAAGGAAAATTGGCCGAAACGCGTCTTGGGCCCGCGCCATTGCACGCCGAACTCGTAGCCCTGGATGTCGCGTCCGCTGAGATTGAGGTAGTCGTCGATCACGCTGACGACCTCGCCGACCGGGGCCCGCCGGGCGTTGTTGCTGGTCTGCCGGGCGTTGTAGGCGGAGAACAGCGCGCGGTCCTCGGCGCTCACCGGCTTGCGGATGACCTTGCTCGAACCCTTGTAGCCGGCCGTGCCGGACCCGAGGTCGATCTGGTCGATCGGCGTGCCCTTCGCGAGTTCGGCCTGCGTCGCGAGGTCGAGAATGACTTCGTCGCGGTCGATCGCCGCGCCCGCGCCGGCGTTTTCGATGACGCTGTTCTGGTTCAGCTTGAAGTAGTCGAACGAGACGGAGAGCCCGCGGACCTTGGGCACCTCGAGCACGAAGCCGGCGACCCAGGTCTTGGCCTCCTCGGGCTGCAGGTTCTGGTTGCCCTGGCGGAAGGAGGTGCGCTGCACCGTGCCGTCGGAGGTGAGACGAGTGACGTCGAAGCGATACGGATCGTCGGCCGAGAACTGGCGCTTCAGCGGCGTGATGTTCGTCTGCACGAGATTCGGCGCGCGGAACGACTCGGCGGCGGAGCCGCGGAGCTTGAGCCACGGCGCGGGTTTCCACACGAGGCTCGCCTTCGGTTTCGTCGTCTGGCCGTGGATCGAGAAGTGCTCGAAGCGCGCCGCGAGCGTCAGCTCGAGCGCCTGCACGAACGGCACGCGGTTCTCGCGCGTGACAAAGGGCAGCGCCGTCTCCGCGTAGGCGGCGTAGATCGTCTGGTTCGCGCGGATCGGCACGTTGGGGCTGAGCGCGAGCAGGTCGTTGTCGCCCTCGCGGAGGAAGGGAAACTCGCTGCCGGAGCCCGGCGGATTGGTGCCGACATAGCCGGCACGACCGTCGCGGTAGGTCTCGTAGCGCACCTCCGTGCCGGTCGCGATGCCGATGTCGCCGCCGGTGAAGAAACGGCCGATGCGGCCGTTGAACTTGGCGTCCCACATGAAGAGTTCGGTCCGGCCGTAGCGGTCTTCGTCGCCGTAGATCTCGTTGAGCACCGCCTCCGGATTGTCGAACGCGCGGTCGACCACGATCTGGTTGTTCTGGATCTTGAACGTGACGGGAAACGGGTTGAACGCCGTCGCATCCGTGCGGGCGAGCGCGCGGCGCAGCTTCGATTCGCGCACCTGGAAGTGCTCATACTCGTGCGACTGCGCACCGGAGGCGACGACCGCCGACTCCCATTCCCAGGTCTGGCCGAGCTTGCCGCGGAGACCGCCGAGTGCGCGCCACGCATAGCTGCGGACTTCGGTCACGCGGGGCTTGAAGCCGCCGCCGGTGTTCTGGCCGGGCGAGATGCCGGTCCAGAGCGAGACATCCGCGGGCGCGCCGGTGAGACGCGGCGTGCCGTCCGCGTTGGGCTGGCCCGTCGGATGGTAGAAACGCACGCCGAAGGGATTCCACGGATTGGCCGCCGGCAGGTAGATGCCCGGGTCGTCGGTGTTCTTGAAATTCACCGGCTCGCGGCCGGTCCGGCTGTAGGCGCGGTAGAACGTCAGGTCGCCGAACGCCGCGAGCCGGTCGTTGATCGGCCGGTCGACAAAGGCCGCGAACTGCACGCGGTCCGTGGCCGGCACGAGCATCTTCCATTTGTTCCAGTTCGAGAAGGCGGCGACCTCGGGGTTGTCGATGTTGGTGGACGGCGCGGTCTGCTTGAAGTTCACGCCCGCCGCCGACGGCCAGAGGTAAAACATGCCGTCCGCAGCCATCGTCGCGACGCCGGTCGGGGGCGTCGTGCCGGTGGTGATGCCGGTATTCCCCGCCGGGCGCGAACCGGTGAACGTCAGGAAATCGGCGCCGATGGTGCCGCGCTGCCACTGGCCCCACTGGTTCACCGCGTTGGCATTGCGGAAATCATTGTCGCGCGCGAACACTGCGCCGGTCGTCGACGACGGATCGGGCAACGGAATCCCGTTCCACGGCGCGGGCAGCGCGCGGTTGGCGCGCATGTCGGAATTCGCCGCGTAGGGGCGGTCGTGGGCCGCCAGTGCGTCGCGGTGGTAATAGTCGAGCGAGAGCGAGACGTGCGTCTTCCCCTTCTTGAAACCCTCGAAGACCGTCGCGCCGACATCGTTGGCGCCGCCGTGCTGCGTCATCGAGCCCTTGAGCGTCAGGCCGCGGCCGACATAGGTGCGGGAAACGAGATTGTTGATCACGCCGGCGGCGGCGTCGGAGCCGTAGATCGCGGACGCGCCGTCGCGCAGAATCTCCACGCGGTCGATCATCGCGCGGGGGATGGTGTTGATGTTCACCGCGAGCGAAGGCACGCCGTTCTCCGCCATCGAGATCGGGTGCGGCGCGACACGGCGGCCGTTGAGCAGGGTGAGGGTGCTGCCCGAGCCGATGCCGCGCAGGTCGACCGAGGCGACGTCGCCGCGCGCCAATTGCGGGCCGTTGTTGATCTCGGTGATCGCGGAAATCTCGGCGGCCCCGAGGGTCTCGAACAGCTCGGCCAAGGTCGACGCACCCCGCGCATCGAGCTCGTTGCGGTCCACCACCGAGACGGGCAGCGCCGTCTCGGCGTCGACCCGGCGGATGTTCGACCCGGTCACGGTGAAGGCTTCCAACTGGAGCGGCTGCTCGGGGGCGGCGGGACGGGCGGCCGGCGGCGGGACGGATTGCGCGGCCGCCACGCGGGCGAGCGCGAGCGCGGCTAACGCGCGGACGGGGGTCTGGATTCGCATGATGGATTACGGAGCCGACCATGGCAGCGCACCGCCTCCGGCGCGCGCGAGTAAAAAGTTTATGCGACTAATTATTTGCCCAATCGACACGCAATCGCCACAGAACCGTCACCGCCGCGTATGCCGAAGAAGCCCGACTACACCGACGACGTGCTCCGGATGGCCGCCTCGCTCTACTACGTCGACGGCCTCGGCCAGCAGGAGGTCGCCAACCTCGTGCGCGTCTCGCAGACCAAGGTCTCGCGCCTGCTCGCCATCGCGCTCGAGCGCGGGATCGTCCGCATCTCGGTCGACCACTACGACCCGCGCCTGCCGGCGCTGGAACAGCGCCTGCGCGGCAAGTTCGGCGTCGCCGCCGCGGCGGTGATCAAGATGCCCCGCGCGACGTCCCCGGAAGCCGCGCGCCAGACGGTCGGCCACTTCGGCGCGCCGTTCGTGGCGGCGTTGTTCCCGCAGGCCGGCACCGTCGCCATCGGCGGCGGCCGCAGCGTCTCCGAGGTGGTGCAGCGCCTGCGCCGCGGCGAGACCCGCCGGCTCACCGTCGTGCAGGCCATGGGTTCGATCGATTCCAACCTCACCGCGGTCGACGCCCTCGAGCAGGGCCGGGCGCTGGTGGGATTGTGGGGCGGCGAGTTTCTCACCCTCAGCACGCCGGCCTTCGTCACCGACCGGAAAACGCGCGACACGTTTCTCGCCTCCGAGCAGATCAAGTCCGTCTGGCAAAAGCTCCGCAAAGCCGACGCCGCGCTCGTCGGCGTCGGCCCGCTCGAGCAATCGGTCTACGCCGAGCGCGGCGTGTTCACGTCCGCCGATCTCGCGCAGCTCCGCGCGGCCGGCGCGGTCGGCGAGATCTGCGGGCGTTTCTTCGACGCCAAGGGCCGCGAATGCGCGTCCCGCTGGCGCCACCGCGCCATCAGCATCGAGCTGGAGAACCTGAAGAAGATCCCGCAGGTCATCGGCGTCGCCGCCGGCCCCGAGCGCGCTCCCGCCGTCGCCGCCGCCCTGCGCGGCGGCCTGCTCAAATCCCTGCTGATCGACGAGAGCGGAGCCGAGGCCCTGCTCGCCGGCTGATGCGCCCGCCGTCCGGCCCAGCCCGCGGCCCGCAAACTCCCGCTTGCCCGGCTCCCGCGCGGCACTCACTTTGCGCGCCAAAGTTCATGGCCTTCCCTTCCCTTCCCTCGATTCTCGCGGTCCGCGACGTGCGCGCGCCCGAACTCGATTCCGGCACCGCCGACGGTCTGCTGCGTGTCTACGCGTGGATGCAGTTCGCACGGTCCGCCGACAACCGCATCCTCGACCTCTTCCGGCAGGGACTGATCAAGGGCACCGTCACCGGGGGCCAGGGCAACGAGGG
>JBILLY010000325.1:0-5735 GCA_044375835.1 Opitutaceae bacterium | reverse complement strand
CCTCTGGCAGGGCAGTTCGACCGAGGATCCGACGGCGCCGGAGTTTCGTCCCCAAAAACGGAAAGCCAAATAGCGCTCTTTTCTCCCCCCTCCGATGAGCATCCCGATCGATCTCGCGCAGAACGTTGTCCTGATCACCGGCGCCTCACAGGGTATCGGCGCCCAGATGGCGCGGACGTTTCACGCCGCGGGCGCGACGGTGGTCCTGAATCACCCGGACGTCGGCTCCACCCGGGCCGACGCGGCTCGGCTGGTGGCGGAATTGAACGCGGCGCGCGCCGGCAGCGCCCGCGCCGAAGTCGCTGATGTCGCCGACGCGGCGGCCGTGCAGGCAATGATGGCCCGCATCCGGGATGAACTCGGCGGCATCGACTTTCTCATCAACAACGCCGCGATCATCCGCGACCGCACGGTGGCGAAAATGTCGCTCGAGGAATGGCAGTCCGTGATCGACGTAAATCTCTCAGGCGTGTTTCACTGCTGCAAATTCGGCCTCGAGATCATGCGCGACGGCGGCGCGATCGTGAGCCTCGGGAGTATCGCGGCGATCCAAGGATTCTATGGCCAGGCCAACTATGCTGCGGCCAAGTCGGGCGTGCAGGCCATGATGCGGGTCGTGGCCCGCGAGGCAGCGCGCCGCGGCATCCGCGCCAACGCGATCGCGCCCGGGGTGATCGACACGGCTATGGCCGCGACGATACCGGAGCCGGTGCGGGTCGAGATGATGAAGAATATTCCGTTGGCCCGTTTCGGCACCGCCGCTGACGTAGCCCATGTCGCCCTCTTCCTCTGTTCGCCACTTGCCGGCTACGTCAGCGGGCAGACCATCGAGGTCAACGGAGGCTGGCGCGGATGAGAGGAGCGGCGCGCGTCGTATCGGCCGCCGAGGCGGTAACGGCGATTCCGGACGGCGCCACCGTCGCGATCGGCGGCTTTGTGGGTGCCGGTCATCCCGAGGCGCTGACCGCGGCACTCGAGGCGCGATTCCTCGCCTCCGGTGCACCGCGCGACCTCACGCTGGTCTACGCGGCCGGACAGGGCGACCGCGCCGCCCGCGGGCTGAACCACTTGGCCCATGTGCCGCTCGTGAAACGCGTCGTCGGGGGACACTGGAATCTCGCGCCCAAGCTCGGCCAGCTCGCTCTCGCCGGCGAAATCGAGGCCTACAATTTGCCGCAGGGCGTCATCAGCGCGCTCTTCCGCGAGATCGCCGCCCGCCGGCCGGGAGTGTTCACCAGGATCGGGCTCGATACCTTCATCGATCCTGTTCACGGCGGCGGCCGGCTCAACGCCCGCACCGTCGCGCCGCTCGTCGAGCGGCTCCAACTCGATGGCGAGACGTGGCTGCGCTACCGCAGTTTCCCGATCCATGCCGCCCTCATCCGGGCCACGACCGCGGATCGCCGGGGCAATCTCTCGCTGGAGCGCGAGGGTCTGATCGGCGAGGTTTTGCCGATCGCGCAAGCGGCGCGAAACCACGGCGGGGTTGTCATCGCGCAGGTCGAGCGTGTCGTCGAGCGCCTCGACGATCCCAAGGCCGTCCGCGTGCCCGGCATCCTGGTCGACCGCGTGGTCATCGCGGATCAGCGCGACCACGCCCAGACCTTCGGTGTGGCGTTCGACGACACGTTCGTCACGGCCGGCCAGGCCGCGGGCAGGTTGCCGCGGTTGCCGTTCAACGAGCGGAAAATCATCGGGCGACGGGCGCTGGCCGAGATCCGGGCGCACGAGGTGGTCAATCTGGGTATCGGGTTGCCGGAGGCCGTTGCGGCCGTCGCGGCGGAGACGGGCCGACTCGACGAGTTCACGCTCACCGTCGAAAGTGGGCCGATCGGCGGCGTGCCGGCGTCGGGCCTGAGTTTCGGCTGCAGCCACCATCCGGAGGCCGTGATCGACCAGCCGGCGCAGTTCGACTTCTACGACGGTGGCGGGCTGGATGTTGCCGTGCTCGGAGCCGTCGAGGTGGGCGCGGATGGGAGCGTGAACGTGAGCTCGTTCGGCGGGCGATTCGCGGGCGTCGGCGGGTTCGTGAATATCGCGCAGAGCGCGCGGCGCGTGGTGTTCTGCTGCACCTTTCGGGCCGGTGAACTCGACGTGACGGTGGAGGCGGGAAATCTCCGGATCGTGCGCGATGGCCAGCACGCGAAATTCGTGCGGCAAGTGCGGCAGGTCTGTTTCCACGGACCATCCGCCATCGGCAGTGGCCAGGAGGTGCTGTATGTGACCGAGCGGGCGGTGTTCGCGTTGACGCCACGTGGACTTGTCCTCCGCGAGATCGCTCCGGGCATCGACCTCGGGAGAGACGTGCTGCCGTGGATGGAGTTTACCCCGGTCGTGGGCGCGCTGCGTGGGATGCCGGGATACTGCTTCGAACCTTCCTGAGATGAGATATACCCAGCCGATCTACGTTTTGAGCGCCCGCCGTTCGCCCATCGGACGGCTGGGTGGCGGCCTGAAATCGCTCAGTGCCGTCGATCTCGCGCTGCCCGTGGCGCGTGCCGTGGTGCCGGAACCGCTCCTGCCCGCGGTGGATCAGATTATCCTCGGCCAGGTGCTTCAGGCCGGGAGTGGCATGAACATCGCACGCCAGCTCGGGTTGCGCCTGGGAGTCCCGGAGTCCGCGCCCGCTTTCACCGTCAACCTGGTCTGCGCTTCCGGCCTGAAAGCGATCGCGCTCGCGGCCGACGCGATCGCGCTCGGCGCAGCGGAAGTCGTGCTGGCGGGTGGAACCGAGGCCATGAGCCGGGCGCCGCACTACGCGACGGACCTGCGCGACGGACGAAAGCTCGGCGACTTCCGCCTGTCCGACGCTCTCTTCGTCGATGGTCTGACGGACCCCGTGCTGCAGGTCGCCATGGGCGAAACCGCCGAGCGCATTGCCGACCTGATGGCGATCGGTCGCGCCGAGCAGGATCGGTTTGCCCTGGCGAGCCAGCAGCGGGTCGCGGCGGCCCGCGCGGACTTTCAGCGCGAGATCGTCCCGCTCGAGACGGCCGACGGAACGGTGAGAGCGGATGAGTATCCGCGTCCGGATACCACGTTGGAAAAACTCGCGGCGTTGAAACCCGCGTTTCGCCCGAGTGGCACGGTTACCGCGGGGAATGCGTCGGGCATCAACGACGGAGCGGCGCTGGCGCTGCTCGCGAACGCGCGCGGCGCGGCAGCTTCCGGGCTGCCGATCCGGGCGAGACTCGCCGGAGCCTGCGCGGTGGGGTGTGCGCCGGCGACGATGGGGCTGGGGCCCGTCGGGGCGATCCGCCGGTTGTGCGGCGAAATTGGTTGGCCGATCGCGGATGTGGACGCGTTCGAAATCAACGAGGCGTTTGCCGTGCAAACCCTAGCCTGTGCCGCGGAACTCGGCCTCAATCCTGCGAAGTTGAACGCCCGCGGTGGCGCGATCGCTCTGGGACATCCGCTAGGCTGCAGCGGCGCGCGCCTCGTCGTCACGTTGCTGCACCTCATGGAAGATCGAAATCTCCGCCGGGGGATCGCGGCGCTCTGCGTCGGAGGCGGCATGGGCATGGCGGTGGCGTTGGAACGCGAACGCACGTGAACGCGAGCCGGCGATTCCGAGCGGTCGGCTGGCTGGTGGCCTTCGGGTTGGCACGGTCGTTCGTGACGGCGGCAGCCCCCACGCCGGCGCCGGCCTGGCACGTGACGTTCTCGCCGGGCGGGAACCACATGTTGAGCAGGTCACCCGCGATACACACGGCATCAAAGTGGCTCGCCTGGGCCGCTACCCAATCGAACCACGCCTGCCGGAAGTGAAGATCGGCGACATGGAGAATCTCTACGACGGTTCCGCAACCTCTGCCGCGTCATCACGGCGGAGGGACTTGTGGTGCGCGCGCTTCTCGCGGCGGGCGCGCATCCAGTGCGGCTCGGGCGCCTGGCCGGCCATGATGCAGCCTTGCGGCTGGATCTCGCCGACAAAGGTCGCGAGACCGAAGCGATCGATCTGGGCCTTCACCTTGGTCGCGTCCTTGTAGCCCAGCGGAGACTCCGACAAGTCGGGCGCGCCGCCGAACCAGCGAATGTCGAGACCGGCCGTGCACGCGGCGAGCGTTGCCTGCACGCGTGCGGGATCGATCTCGCCGTCGGCGTCCTTGTAGGGCGCGAGCATCGCGGTGCGCGACAGGTTGCGGCCGGCGCCGTGCGGACAAAACGACAGGTAGCCATTGTTGTTCGCACCGAGCACCAGGAGGATTTCGCGCGCCATGTTGAGCGGGATCAGGCCAAGCAGCGGACGGCCGCTGGCGTCCTGCCACGCCGGCGTAGCGCCTTTGCCGTGGTAGAACGAGTCACCGCGCTTCCAGACGAAGTTATGCTCGTTGCCGATCTGCACGAGCGCGCGCTGGCCGAGACGGCGCAGCAGCGCGTCGTGCAACACAGAGTGATTCTGCCGCGTCCAGCGACTGATGTATTGGAGCGCCTCCCAGTAATCGCGGCCCTCGGGCGAGTCGCCCGGGAGCCACGCGGCTGCGTCCGGAATGTCCTTGGCATTCTCGTCGCACCACTGGCGCGCAGCCTTTTGGCCACGCTTGTAGAGGTCCGCGCCGAGGCCACGCGAACCGTGGTGGGTCACGAGGACGTTGAAGGCGCCGTCGCGGCGCACGATCCACTCGGACAGCTCAGTGTAGCCGGCTGCTTCGATGGCAGCGCGCTGCGCCTCGGTAAACTGGATGCGACCGATGTAGGCGAAGTGGTTGCCGTCGCCCTGCGTGCCGAGGAAATCCTGGGCGCGGCTACGCAGGCCGGAAAGGAACGGGTTGTCCCACACCGGCTCTTCGAGCACGGCCGAAGTCATTTGATAACCGCGGGGTCGGCCGCCGGCGCCGAAGTGCGTCGTCTTCTGAAGATGATCCATCATTTCGCCGACCGGATGGTTGGCGGGAAAGAAGGTCGCGAACATCGAGCAGCAGATGTCCGCCGAGTGCGCACCGGGAATGATGGCGTTTTCGACTTCAATACCGCCGCCGACCGGGATCGTGGCACGGCCACCGCCCGACGGGCAGGCGTCCGGCATGATCACACCGCGCTTAACGACCGGGACGTGCAGCAGCTCCGTCATGCGCTCGCGTGACGCGGCAACATTCGTCGCTTCCTCGGGCGTTTCGGCCTCGATGGCTTCAGCAAGCGGAGCCGGCTCGTAGCGCGGCAAGATCACGGCGAGGTGCTTCGGGAACTCGGCTTCGAGCGCGGTCAATACGTCGGAACGCGCGAGCCCCGTCGACTCCAGTTCGCGGGCGCGACGCAGGGCCGGGCCGAGGCGGCGGCCTTCGTGCCAGCCGGCGGCGATGAGATCGCGGGCTTTGATTTCCATGTTCATGATGAGAGAGAATATCAGGGTGCGGCGGATGCGGGTAGCGCGATCGCCGCACGTTCTATGACTGATTGGTTAGGTTTGTTGGATAGTGTGAAAGCCCATCGTCCGGCAGGCGGACGTCGGCCTCGCGAAGGACGCGCCGCCAGATTGATTGAAGAATTCGGCGAGGGACACGCGGTCACCGGCTGGCGGAGGAACGCGCAGATGCTCGGCGAGGCTTCGGGCTTCAGACCGGTTCAGCAGCTCGAAGTCGCGATGAGCGACGAGACGACCCGGGCGGAGCAGCGCGGGATCAAGGTCGGCAAGTTCACTGTTTGAGATTGCCTCGAATCGGTGGACAGAGACATCCGCGTTGACGGGTAGCCGGTGGGGCGCTTCCGAGGACAGGAGCCGAAGAGCTTGCCGCAGG
>JBILLY010000487.1:0-4345 GCA_044375835.1 Opitutaceae bacterium | reverse complement strand
GGGTTGGACGAGCTGGGGCACGTCCTGCTGCATCGGGGGAGCAAGGTCGAGCGGCTTCACCTCTTCGGTGGTCTCGATGATCTCAGGTTCCTCCTCGATTTTGGGCATCTCGATGAGTTGCACCTTGGGTGCCTCGGCGATGATTTTCTTTTCAACCTTCTTTTCGGGGATGAGCTTGTCGCCGAAGAGGACGCCCAAATGCAGGGCGGCGGAGAGCAAAATGCCGATGATCAGATCGCGCGTCATGGTAGGAGCGAAGGGTTAGCGACCGGTGGGGCTGGAGACGGTCTCGACGGAGACCTGCTCGATGCCGACCTTGCGGATTTCATCGAGCGCGAATACGGCCGCGCCGAACCGAGCACGGTTGTCGCCGCGCACGAGGACGCGGGGATTGCTCTCGCTGCGACGATAGTCCTGGAGCTTCGGGTAAATTTCGGCAGCAGAAATGAGTTCGGCCTGCGCTTGGCCTTGTTTCCAGTAGTAGGTGCCGTCTTCCGACACCTGCAAGTAGATCGTGTTGTCCTCACGGTTCGTCTGTGGCTGCGGTGGCTGGGCGACCGGGAGAGTGACCGGCACCTGCACGATGCGCTGCAGCGAGAGGGTGAAGAGGACGAAGGTGGCGAGTAGGAAGAAGACGACGTCGATCAGAGGGATGATCTCGATGCGTGCCTTCTTCTTTACCTCTTCGACGTTGGGGCTGGATCCGGCCATAGGTGAAAGGATTGGTGTCGTTGTGCGGTTACTTGCCGGCGGCGCGCACCTTCGTTTCGATGAAGATCTTCTGGAAGCCGGCTTTGCGCGCCTCGTCGAACACGTAGAGGGCCGCGTTGAACATCGCGCCCTCGTCGCCGTTGATCAGAATCTTGCCGTCGGGTTCGGCGACCTTGAACGTCTTCAGGCGGTCGATGAACTCCGCCAGGCTGATATAGTCCTTGTTCCAAGCGATGGTGCCAGCCTCGGTGACCGAGATGGTGACGGTGCCCTCGCGTGCGGTCTTGGGCTCGCCGGTCTCGGACGACGGCAGCATGATGCCGCTGACGCCATCCGACCGGTTCAACGAGAGGGTGAAGAGCACGAACGTGGCCAGCAGGAAGAAGACGACATCGATCAAGGGAATGATTTCGATGCGGGCCTTCTTCTTGCCGCCGCTACTACCTCCAGATGAACCGGCCATGTTGGGAAAGGACTACGTTAAGAGACGTTCAGGACGCAGGTATCTTAGAGAATTCCGATCAGCGCGCGAAGGGCGCGCTGGTCTCGGACTTCTTGAGGAGGATCTCCAAGGCGTGCGACGCGTCGGAGACGTCCTGCTTCGCCTGTTCGGCGCGGGCATTGAGATAGTTGTAGGGGAGGAGGCCGACGATGGCGATCGCGAGGCCGAGAGCAGTGGCGATGAGCGCCTCAGCCACGCCGCCCGTGATTTGGCCGGCCGCGGCGCCGATGTCACCGCCACCGAGAGCGCCGAAGGTGCGCATCATGCCCGTGACGGTTCCGAGCAGTCCGAGAAGAGGTGCGGCGGTGATGCAGGTGTCCAGCGTGGCGACGCCCTGTTGAAAACGGCCGAGTTCCTGGGCGGAAGCGCGGATGAAGGCGTTGGAGAGCGAGTATTGGCGGTTCGAGAGACTGTAGACGAGGATCTTGGCGATCGAGTCCTTGCTCTTCTTGCCGATGGCGAGGGCGCCATCGATGTCGGCGCGCTCGACGGCCTCGAGCATCTTCTCGACGACTTCCGGCTCTCGGCTGGCATTTTCGCGGAAGATGAAGATCAGTCGCTCAATGACGACGGTGATCATCACGAACGACACCAAGATCAGGGGCCACATGATCTCTTTGCCCATGATGAACAGATCCATGGGCGTGGCATCACCAAGGAGGAATGCGAACGGGAGGCTTTCGGTAATCATATTAGGGAGGAAGGTTGGTTGAGTTTAACTTTTTGGGTTGCAGCAAAAGAAACGATGAAACGGGCGAAGTCTTAGCGCCGTCACTCCGGCGGTCAGGCAGCGCGGCCTTCGTTGCTTCGACCCGTCACCGAGCCCGGGTAACCGCAGGAAACGTGCCTGCTTGGTCCGGGGCGGGGAAAAGGGAAGCGAAAATATTCAGCATCTGCGCCGAGGGAAATTCAGGGGAGGGGGAGCGAAGGAAATCGAAATAGGGGTCATCAAAACTTGGGTGTCAACCCACTTTGTCTTAACGCGGCGCGAAAAAATTCGAGACGCGCAATTGTCACCGAACCGACGCAATTCGCCGACGAATCGTTCAAAATTTCCCGCGCGTCCGCATCGCCGCGAACGTCACTCGATACCCGCTGCTCGACGCTCGCTGCGCGCCACGGCGCCGACGCGGGCCCGGCTTCCGGGTGGCGAGCACCGCTGGTATTCATGCGCGTCCCATGCGCGTCCGGCGCGTCCATGCGCAGTGGATTCGTCGAGATTGGCGATTGAAACCGTTATGCCTGCGCGCAGAGTCCCTCCGCCTCTCCGGCATTTTGCATGGACCACCCCGTCCTGTCTTCCCCGTGTTGCGTCGTGTGGCGCAGCGCTCTTTGCGGACTTCCGCTCCTGCTGCTTGGTGCCGCCGCGCAGCCGATCGCTGCGGGCGCGAGACCGGAGGTGGCCTTCGTTGAACGCCACTGCCTCGCGTGCCACGACGACGTGGAGAAGAAGGGTGAGCTGACGCTCGAGCCGTTATTGCTCGGCGAAACCGCGACAAAGGCGGAGCTTTGGGAAAAGGTCGTGCGCCGCGTGGCGGCCGGCCAGATGCCACCCCCGGAGAAGCGAGCGCCGTCAGCTGACGAGGTTCAGCGGGCCCTGGGCTCGGTCCTTTCCGCGCTGGACAACGCCGCGGCCGCGCGACCGGAGCCCGGCCGCACCGATTCGCTGCGCCGCCTGAACCGCACCGAGTATCGCAATGCGATTCGCGACCTGCTGGGGGTCGAAGTCGACGCGACCGCGCTGCTGCCGAACGACGAGCCGAGCCATGGGTTCGACAACGTCACCGTGGCAAACCTCTCGCCCGCGTTGCTAGATCGCTATCTCGGGGCCGCGCAAAAGATCGCGCGATTGGCGGTGGGCACGCGGCGCAAGGCGCCGGCGGGCGAGACGTTCCGGATCAAGCCCGATGTCTCCCAGGAAAACCAGGTGGACGGCTTGCCGCTCGGGACCCGGGGCGGCGGTTTGTTTCGCTACACGTTTCCGCAGGACGGCACCTACGAGGTGCAGGTCCGCTTGGCGCGTGACCGCAACGAACAGGTCGAGGGACTCCGGCGCCCGCACGAGGTCGAGGTCCTGATCGATCGTGTCCGGGTCGCGTTGGCCACCGTCAAGCCGCCCGGCGCCGACAAAAACGCCGAGGCCGTCGACGCGCACCTGAAATTCCGGATTCCCGTGCTGGCCGGTCCCCGCGACATCGGGGTTACCTTTCCCCGGGTCGCCAATCCACTGATCGAGACGGAGCGCCAGCCGTTCCTCGCCCGCTTCAATATGCACCGGCACCCGCGCACAGTGCCGGCTATCTATCAGGTGACGGTGACGGGGCCGCTCGAGGCCGGCGCGGCGGCCGGCGACACGCCGAGCCGCCGGCTGGTCTTCGGTCCCGCGGCGCGGCCGGCGGTCGCCGGCGGTGCGTCTGCGGAGGCGGAACGCGCGGAGGCGACGCGCGTGCTCACGCCGCTCGTGCGCCGCGCCTACCGGCGCGACGTGGCGGCGGACGACCTCGCGCGGCCGCTGCAGTTCTTTGCCGATACCCGGGCCGGGGGCGGCGATTTCGAGGCCGGCATCGAAAGTGCGCTCACCGCCGTGCTGGTCAGCCCGCAGTTTCTTTTCCGCATCGAGCGCGACCCGGCCGGAGCGGCGCCCGGCAGCGTCTATCGCATCGGCGCCTTCGAGCTGGCGTCGCGCTTGTCGTTCTTTTTGTGGAGCAGCCTGCCCAACGACGAGTTGCTCGAGGTCGCCGCGTCGGGTCGGCTGCACGAGCCCGCGGTCATCGCCGCGCAGACGCGCCGCATGCTGGCCGACCCGCGCGCCGAAAATCTCGTCGGCAATTTCGCCGCGCAGTGGCTGCACCTGCGCAGCCTCGAAGGCATCACGCCCGACGCGCGCCTGTTCCCCGACTTCGACGACAACTTGCGCCAAGCCCTGCGGCAGGAGACGGAACTCTTCGTCGGGGAAGTGTTCCGCCAGGATCGTCCGGTGACGACCCTGCTCGAGGCCGACTTCACCTATCTCAACGAGCGACTCGCGCAGCATTACGGTATCCCCCATGTCGTCGGCAGCCACTTCCGCCGGGTCGGATTTCCGGCGGGCACCGAGCGGCAACGCGGCGGGCTTCTGCGGCACGGCTCGAT
>JBILLY010000324.1:0-5740 GCA_044375835.1 Opitutaceae bacterium | reverse complement strand
CGTCGAACTCTCGGTCGCGGATCCGGCGCTCGGCGCGCTGCGGCTGAGCGCGACCTTCCGCTCGGACAACGTGGAGGGTTTTCTGCGGCTGATGGAGTCGGACTTTGCGATGCAGGTCGACCGGCGGAGTGAGCGCGAAATCGTTTTGCGCCGGTCGAAGTAAGCGGCGGCGGGTGACGTTTCGGTGACGAACCGCGGGCCGGCGAAAATTGTTTAGCGGAAGTCCGATGGCCGGGGTTTGTGCCTGCGAATCCACTTCCATGTCACGCAAGCCCACCTTTTCCCCCGACCTATTTGTTCATGGCGCGCGCCGGTTGCTCCCGTTGCTGCTGGCGGCGTTTCTCGTCTTTCCGGCGGCCTCCCCGGCGGCGGATGCGGCGAAGAAGTCTTTCGACGTGCCCGCGGGCGAAGCGGCTGCGACGCTGAAACAATTCGCGCGGCAGGCGGGCCGCGAAATCGTGTTTGTGCCGGAAGTCGTGGGCGACGTGCAGACGCGGCCCGTGCGCGGCGAACTCGCCCCGGCGGAGGCGCTGCGCGAGATGCTTTCCGGCACCGGCCTGGTCGCCGGGCAGGACGAGCGCACGGGGGCGTTCGCCGTGCGCAAGGGCGAGTCGCCAGGCGCCACCGGGGTGGTGCCGCCGGCGAACCGCCGGCAGGCCAACCCGGTGACGGGGGCCGACGGCGTAACGCAGCTCGAGGCATTCACGGTCACCGCCATCGGCCAACGCTTCGTCAATCAGGACGCCCTGCAGTCGAAGCGGGCCGAGGCCGCGGTGTTCGATTCCATCTCGCAGGACGACATCGGCAAACTGCCCGACGTTAACATCGCCGACTCGTTCCGCCGCATTCCCGGCATCTCCGCGATCAACGACGAGGATGAGGGTCGCTTCGTGCTCGCGCGCGGACTGCAACCGGCGCTGAACCACGTGACCTTCGAGGGCATGGCGGTCGCCACCCACGATGCGTTCGGCGGCGGGGGCCGGAGCGTGAATCTGGAGACGATTCCGGCGAGCGCCGTCAAGCGGCTGGAGGCGTTCAAGACCTTCACGCCGGCGATGGACGGCGGTTCCATCGGCAGCTACCTGAACATGGCGACGCGCAGCGCTTCCGACCAAAAGGGCATCGTCGCGCGGGCCGGGGCTTCCGTGGGCTACTTCACCCAGCGGGACGTGCCGGCGCGGAGCCATCCGCTGACGACGCGGGTGCAGCTCAGCTACGGCCAGACTTTCGGCCGGGACGATCGGTTCGGCGTGTTTGTCGCCTTCGAGGACATGCGCAAGTCGCGCGATCAGGTGAAAATCATCCAGGACACCTACAATTTCTTCAACGCGGCCGGAGCCAGCACCGGCAGTCCGTTCGTTGGGAACGGCTGGGCCGCGCCGGGGCAGTTCCGCTGGTTTATCTACAACAACGACTCCTCGCGCACCGGCCTGAACACCAAGCTCGAGTTCAATCCCAGCGCGGCGTTCCGGAGCTACCTTTCGCTCTACCGCTTCCGGACGGAGGACGACGAGGATCGCCATGGACACCAGTTGCTCAGCCTCGCCGGGATGAGCGGCCAGACCGCGACCTCGGGCACCTACGCCAACGCCCGCTCCGAGGTTTCCTTCACGCACAACGATATCCGGCGCAAACTTGACGGCGCGCACTACCACGCGGAGTTCACCCCCGCGGCCGACCATCGGATTTTCGCGGACACCGCCTGGTCGGGCACGCGCTACCGCAATTCGACCCCGTTCATCGGCTTTCGCACGCCGGTCAGCCCGCTCCTCGGCCTCACCTACGACAGCCGCGAGCAAATCCAGACCTATCGTTTCACGAACCCCGGCGGCGCGGCCTATTTCGGCGATGCCGCAAACCACGTGCTCGACAGCTACAATTACCGCGAACTGAAAACCGAGGAGTATCTGGTCCACCACAAGCTCACCTATGCGTTCAACGCGAAGGGTGCGCGCGGTCCGCTGGGCTTCGAGACCGGCGCCGATTGGAAGCGACTCGATCGGCGCGTGAACAACGACCAGTGGAACTACGCGAATCCCGTGTTTCGCCTCTCCAATGCCCCGCGCACTCTCGCCTACACGCCGCCGGCCCGAAGCGAGCCGTTTCTGTTTCTCGACGACAAGACGTGGGACCGTCTCTTCGCCGGAGGCACCGGCGCGGGATTCACGCTCACGCAGCCGGCGAGTTTCGAGGCCTCCGCCCAGGGTGACTTCAAATACATCGAGGACATCTCCGCCGGCTACCTCATGGGCACCTGGCACACGTCGCGGTTTCGCGCCGTCGGCGGGCTGCGCTACGAAAACGTCGACGCCACCGCCAAGACCTTCCGCCGGCTCGTCGCGCCGGTGCCGGACGTGTTCATCCCGATCGATGTGCCGTCCGGCTACCACAACCTGCTGCCCTCCGCGACCGCCAGCTACGAGCTGACGGACCGCGTCTGGTTGCGCGCGGGCATTTCCAAATCCGTCGGCCGGCCCAATCCCTCCGATATCGCCGCGCTCGAAAACGTCAGCGCCGACGGGCTCACCATTTCCCGGGGCAACCCCAAGCTCAAGGCCCGCAACGCCCGCAACTACGATCTCTCGCTCGAATACTATTTCCCCAAGGGCGAGGGCATCGCCTCGGCGGCGGTTTTCCAGAAGGACATCGCCGACGATATTTTCAACCTGAGCACCACCGAGACGGTCAACGGCGCGCTCGTGACGATCACCCAGCCCACGAATGCGTCGAGCTCGCGCATTCGGGGGCTCGAACTGGCGCTCGTGCGCAATCACCTGCCGTTGCTCGCCACCGTGCTGCCCGGCTTGGGCTTCACGGGCAACCTCACGCTCTTCGACACCGCGTTCAACTACATCGATGCGCGAGGGCAGCGCTACTCCGGCAGTCGCCTGCCCCTGCAGTCGAAGTGGAGCGCGAACGCCGCGCTTGCCTACGAGTGGAAAGGCCGGGGCGAGGTGCGCCTCGCCTACGACTACCGCAGCCAATACACGTCGGGCTTCAACGCGACCCAGCCATGGAACAACGACGGCTGGGGCAACTACGGCCAGTGGGACTTCACCGCGCGCTACCGGGTGACGCAGCGGTGGCATCTGGATTTTTCGATCCGCAATCTCGGCAACGCCCACCGCGTGCATCTGCGCGGCCTCGATCTCACGAAGCTGCACGAGGACGTGGATTTCGGCAGCAGCTACTGGCTCGGTGCGACCTACCGGCATTGATTCCGCCGTGAACGCTCCCGCTCTGTTTCGCAGTTTCGTCCGCTTCGCCGCGGGGTGCATGTTGGCCGTTTTGACCGCGGTGGTCGCGCCGGCCGCGTCCAAGCCGAGCGTCACCGGCTACGCGCGGCTGCTCCACGGCCCCATGCTCGGTGCCGTTACGCCGGAAAGCGTTTCGATCTGGGTCCGCCTGAGCGGCCCCGACGAAATCCAGATCGAATACGCTCCCGCCTCTGCGCCCGACTCCGCCTCGCTCCGGCGCACTCCGGTGCAGCGCGCCCGCAAGGAGGACGACTACACCGTGGTCGTCACACTGCGCGAACTCGCCCCCGGCACCGTCTACCGCTACCGCGCGATCGTCGCCGGCACGCCCGACATGAACCAGGCGCCGGCCGGCTTCTTCGAGGCGCGCACGGCGCCGCCGGCCGGTGCGCCGGCAAAGTTCTCGGTCGCGTTCGGCTCCTGCGCGCGCGTCGAGCGCCACCCCCTCCAGCCGATCTGGGGCGCCATCCACGTGCGGAAACCGGATCTCATGCTCTGGCTCGGCGACAACATCTACGCCGACACGCTCGATCCCGACATCCTCGCCGAGTGTTACCAGCGGCAGCGCGCGGTTCCGGAGCTGCAGCCGTTCTTGCGGGCGACGCCGCAACTCGCGATCTGGGACGACCACGACTACGGCCTCAACGACTCCGACCGCACGCATCCCGGCAAGGTTGAGGCGCTAGGAGTCTTTCGCCGTTATTGGGCCAATCCCGGCTACGGTCTCCCCGCCGCGCCGGGCGTCTATTTCTCGTTTCACTACGGCGGGGTGGACTTTTTCATGCTCGATAACCGCTACCACCGCGATGCCGCGGCCTTGCCCGATCAGGCCGGAAAATCCGCGCTGGGCGCGGCGCAGAAGGCTTGGCTCAAGGCGGGGCTGCGCGCGAGCCGGGCGCCGTTCAAAATTATCGCGAGCGGCCAGCCGTGGAACGACCAGAAGGGCCCCGGCGGCGAATCGTGGGAAGCATTCGCCCACGAACGGGCCGAGCTGCTCGCCTTCATCCGCGAAGAGAAAATCTCCGGCGTGGTGCTCCTCTCCGGCGACAACCACATCGGCGAACTTACTTGTCTTCCCGAGTCCGCGCGCGGCGGCTACGATTTGTTCGAGATCTCGAGTTCGCCCCTCGCCCAGGATCCATCGGTCTCATGGCTGAACTACCGCAAGGTTGCGCGCATCCGGCAGGTGTATTTCGGCGGCTCGAATTTCGGCCTTCTCTCGTTCGACCTCACGGCGTCCGATCCCGTGCTGACCATCACGTTGCACGACGCGAGCGGCAACTCGGTCTGGAGCCCGCTGGTGCTGCGCGCCTCGGAGCTGCGCAACGGGGTGAGCGTATGGCGCGAGAAGATGGATGGACTGTCGCGCCAGCGCTGGGATCGCGCGATGTCGGGTGGGGCGTATTACGATGCGCCCGGCGCGACCCGATGAAATCGGGCACTGCGGCACGGCGGCTTGCGGCGCGCGCGGGCGGGCCGCACGGTGGCGCGCGATGAAAACACGTCTCTTCGGCAACACCGGGCGCAGCGTCGGCGAAGTGGGGCTCGGCACCTGGCAACTCGGCGCGGGCTGGGGCGACGTGAGCGAGGAGACGGCATTGGCGACCCTCCGCGTGGCCTACGACGCGGGGACGACGCTGCTCGACACGGCGGACGTCTACGGCATGGGCCGGGCGGAGACATTGATCGGGAAATTCCTGCGCGAGACGCCGAGGGCGCGGGAGCGCGTGTATGTGGCGACGAAGCTCGGGCGCTTTTCGCCGCCGGGTTGGCCGGAGAACTTTTCGCGCGCGGGCATCCGGCAACACACGGAGGCGTCGTTGCGCCGGCTCGGCGTCGACGCCTTGGACCTCACGCAGCTGCACTGCGTGCCCTTCGAGGTGCTGAAGCGCGGCGAGGTGTTCGAGCACCTGCGCGAGCTGAAACGCGAAGGGAAGATCCGCGACTTCGGCGTGAGCGTGGAGTCGATGGAGGAGGCGGATTTCTGCGTGCGCACGGACGGCGTGGCGGCGCTGCAGATCATCTTCTCGATCTTCCGGCAGAAGCCGATCCACACGCTGTTCGCCACCGCGCAGGCGCGGCGCGTGGCGCTGCTCGTGCGGCTGCCGCTGGCGAGCGGTCTGCTCGGCGGGAAGATGACGGCGGCGACGACGTTTCCGGCCAACGACCACCGCAACTTCAACCGCGACGGCGCGCAGTTCAACGTGGGCGAGACCTTCGCCGGGTTGCCGTTTGCCCAGGGCGTGGCGCTGGCCGACGCGTTGAAGCCGCTCGTGCCCGCGGGCCTGACGCTGGCGGACATGGCGCTGCGGTGGTGCCTCGATTTCGACGCGGTGAGCACGATCATCCCCGGGGCGAAGAATCCCGAGCAGGCGCGGGCCAATGCGCGGGCGTCGGAGCTCGCGCCGCTGGGGGCGGAGCTGCACACGCGGTTGCGGGAGTTCTACGCGCGCGAAGTCACGGGGCATATCCGCGGGCCGTAT